>CAZXTT010000302.1:0-1540 GCA_964643775.1 uncultured Rhizobiaceae bacterium
ACCATCCGCGTCTCCATCGGCATAGAGGATCCGGAAGACATAATAGCCGACCTCGACCAGGCCATGACCTGACAAGCACCGGCGGATATGGCATTATGACGCCAAGGATCGCACGAGGATCAGACATGAAAACCGTCGACACGGCAAAACGCGACGAGGCCATCCGCAAGGCCATAGAGGAAACCCTCAAGCCCGCCCGCATCCGGGAGGTAAGGGTGCGCGAGGACGTGGATCATGATGGCGATCCCATCTACATGATCATCGTCATTCTTGCCGGAGAAAATGAACAACTGGACACGGGCAAGGTCATGATGCTGTTTGACGCGGTAGGGAAGGCCGCGCGGCAATATGATGAGCAGGAGCGCTTTCCCGTGTTCAGGTTCATGACCCCTTCCGAGGCGGAATATGCAGCCGCTTGACCTGATCAGAACTGCCAAAAGCTTGCTCAGCTCCGCCCGCACGAGGGGACGTCCAAAACAGGCATGTCTGCACCGTGCCGTTTCCACGGCCTATTACGCCCTGTTTCATGCTCTGTGCAAACTATGCGCCGACTCTCTGGTTGGAAGAACCCATGCAGCCCGCAGCCAGCCTGCGTGGATACAGACCTACCGTGCCGTGGAACATGGCTTTTGCAAAAACCAGTGCCAGAATGGGCTGACAAGAGATGCCTTCCCGCTGGAAGTGCGGCATTTTTGCGAGGCTTTTATACTTCTTCAGAAAAAGCGGCATCTTGCGGATTATGACCCGACCATACGATTTGCTCTTTCGGAAGTGTACGAGGACATTTCCATGGCTGAAGGAGCCATTGATGCCTTACAAGGCCTGAAATCGGCGGACAAGAAAGCTCTTGCTATCTGGATGCTGCTGAAACAACGCTGATGAGAGCCCCCCGACATCCTCACTTGCCGCCCAATTCCGGCAACTGCACCGGCACCGCGAGGTAGCGCTCGTCCAGCCCCTCGAAGCCGAAATAGCCATAGCGCACGACGACCACCGTGCGCGGCTTGCCCTTGGCGGGGCGGAAGTGGATGACGCGGTCTATGGCGTATGAGATGACGCAATGGCGCGATGCCGGAACCTTCTTGTCGGCATAGAGACGCAGGCCGTTGCCGCTGTCCATGGCCATCACGTCGAGGGCGAAGCCGCGGGCGCTGGCCACCGTGCCGGGCAGGCAATCGCCGCCGGGCAGCGGAAAGGTGGAAAGCCGCAGGTCATAGGTATGGCGCGGATCGCCGAGCTGATGACGCCACAGCACGAAGCGCGCCCTGATCGCCGGCTCCAGCCCCTCCCACGGCGGGGCATGGAACAACACCCGCCCGTTGAGCAGCTCGTCTATCTCCGACTGCCGCATCAGGGGCTCTATCCTCGCCAGCGCCTCGCCGCGCGCCTCCCAGGCATGATGGGCCTCCCGCCGCGTCACCACCCGCACCGGGCTGCCCGCCCACTTGTCGTGATCGAGGTCTATGACGAAGGCATTGGCGTAGGGAAAGCCCGACCCATCCTGCACGCCGTATTCGATGAAGGCGAAATAGCGCCCGTC
>CAZXTT010000303.1:0-6194 GCA_964643775.1 uncultured Rhizobiaceae bacterium
GCCAGCCCTTGCAGGGGAATGGAGAAAACCACGTGCAGCAGGTAGATGGCCGTCTGGCGGGCCAGCACGTGACGCGCCTTGCCGCGCCCGGGCCTGCTGATGGCGCGCTGCGGCACGGCGAAGGCGCGCGACACGCAGGCGATTACCAGGTCGCGGCGGGCGCGGCCGCCATCCGCCGGGCGGCGGGCGGCGCGGCGGCCTGATGGCCGTGATCGTGGCGTGAGATGTTGCATGAAACCCTCCTCGATGGCATGCAGGATAATGCGTTTGAGAATATTATCCTAGAGGCCAATTTGCCGCCGGGGAAAAGTATCCGCTCGCCCCAATGCAAGTCATTGAAGAATCGGGAGAACAATGCACGCAAAAATATGGATTGGGGTCTGGACTTAAATAAATGCGTGGCTGCCAGCGTCAGATAGCCAAAATATCAAGGGCTTTTTGTCCGCAGGCAATAGCGGCCCTATGCCGGTGGACAAAAAGCCCTTGAGATGCAGGGTATTTGACGCGGGCAGCCACGCATTTATTTAAGTCCAGACCCTACATGACGCCCGCGCTGATGCTCTCCTCGCTGGAGGCGTCATCTCCCAAGCGCGAGGCGGCCATGCAGATGTCCAGCCCCAGCAGCATGGGGGCGTCATCTCGCCCGCGCACCGGCAGGCGCATCCAGAAATGCACCAGGTGTTCGCGCCCGGCGGAAGGGGCGCGCAACATTCCCGCGGCCGGCTGGCGGGACTCGGCCATCAGGCGGTAATTGCGCTGCCAGTATGAATGGCTGCCGCCCCAGTTGCCGGCGGAAGAAAGGGTGTGGCCGGTCATCTCGCGGCCATAGACGTCCCACAGGGCCGTTCCGGCAAGGCGGAAGCGCACCAGGTCCGGCTCGGGGAGCAATTCAAGTAGGGAGACATTGGGAAGAAGATGCGGAATATCGGCCGGCGATATATCATCGCGCGAAGGCGCAGCACCGCCCTGTTTGCGGGATTGCCAGTAATCGAACAGTTCCCGCTGTTGCGGCAAAAGCAGTTGCGCCTGAAAGGCGCGTTCGGCCCCAGTCCCCATCTTCTTGTCCTGCCCCCAGAGACGAATCATGTTTTCTTCAACAACGGGACTATGAATCAAACCCCGGACTCTTGGCAAGGGGGATGATGGCGGGGCCGGAGCTGGGAACGAGGGGCTGGTTCCGGTCAACGTATGGACGCCTGTGTAAAACAGCCAGAATATCGAGGGGTATTCGGCGCTGGCATCCACCCATTCATTGAGTCCGGACCATGAAAAGGGCCGCCCCCGGCGAGGGAAGCGGCCCTTGGTGTCGTGGTGGCCATGTGATGCCCGCGGCCTGCGCGGAAAGGCATTCCGGCGGGGCCTTGCGGTATCCTATTTGCTCTTGCCCTTGCCCTTGCGGCGCTGGCCGAGGCCCATCTTCTTGGCCAGCTCGGAGCGCGCCTTGGCGTAGTTGGGGGCGACCATGGGATAGTCGGCGGGCAGGCCCCATTTCTCGCGGTATTCCTCCGGCGACATGTCGTGATGGGTGCGCAGGTGGCGCTTCAGCGACTTGAACTTGCCGCCATCCTCGAGGCAGACGATGTAATCGGGCTGCACCGAGCGGCGCACGGAAACGGCGGGCTTGAGCTCTTCCTGGGGCTCCTCCTGGGCGGAGGCCACGGCGTTGTTGAGGGCCGCGTATACATCGTTGATGAGGGTCGGCAGCTCATTGGCCGGAACGACATTGTTGCCCACGTAGGCGGCCACGATGTCGGCGGTAAGCTCGACCAGCTCGCTGGTGCTGGTCATGGTTGTCTCGTTGGTCATGATAATTTCACCTGTATTTCTGTCATCCTCGGATAACGGCGAGGGCAGTCAAAGCGTGGAGAAACTTCACTATGTGGGATGAAAAATCACCCCATGAAAGTATCCCCGATCACACAGGGAGGCGGTTTTTATTTCCCATACCGGCCCGATAGCGCCCGGCCATCAAACCAATATATGAAAAAGACCGCCCCCTTCTGTAACCTCATGTCATCATGAAATACAATTCGCGCGATATTGTGTCAATAGTTAAACCATCGTATAAAGTTGACGCTATAGTAAACATCAATAAACACTAATTTATTGATCCTGATTCGCCGATTGAAAAAAGGTTTGCGAGAATCACTTGCCGCACACGGGTGATTTTTCACCCGTCTCCAAGCTCGCAATCCGCAATCCACCAATTTGGCCGGGCGGCGGAGAGGGCGCGGGCGGCCATGGCGGCGGCGGCGCGGTCCTTCATCAGGGCGAAACAGGTGGCGCCGGAGCCGGACATGCGGGCCATGAGCACGCCGGGCAGCTTCTCCAGCTCGGCGAGGCACCGGGCGATGGCGGGCTGGATGGCGGTGGCGGGGGGTTGCAGGTCATTGCGGGCATTGCGCAACGTGCCGATCAGGGCCTCCAAATCGCCTTCCGGCAGGTGCTCCGGCAGAGGGGGGAAGGCCGCCGATCCGGGGGGAAGCCCCAAGGCTGTGAATACCTCCGCGGTGGAAACCGCCACCCCCGGATTGACCAGCAGGGCGGGCAGCGGCGCGGGCAGCGCCAGCGGCTCGACGATCTCGCCGATGCCGCGCATGCGGCAGGCGCGGCCGGAGAGGCATACCGGCACGTCGGCTCCCAAATCGAGCGCCAGCTTGCGCACCTGTTCGGCGGGAGGGGGGCTGGCGGCCATCTCCAGCATGGCATTGAGCACCGCCGCAGCATCCGCCGAGCCGCCGCCGATGCCGGAAGCGAGCGGCAGGTTCTTTTCAAGGTGAATGGCCACCGGGGGGAACAGGCGTGGCCAGCGCGCGCGCAGGGCGCGGGCGGCACGCAGGGCAAGGTTGGATTCATCCGCCTCCAGGCCGGCGGCGAAGGGCCCGCTCAGGGCGAGGGAAAAGTCTTCGGCCGGTTCCACCCGGACGCGGTCAGCGGCGCCGCGCGAGGCGAAAACGACGATGCTGTCGAGCTGATGATAGCCATCGGCGCGGCGGCCCGTCACATGCAGGGCAAGGTTTATCTTCGCCGGAGCCTGTTGCCACGCCATGCCAGCCGCCCGTGCTCATCCATTGCCGCCGCCGATGGCTGTCTTGTCGTTCTTGCGCGCCCCGTCGATGGCGGCGTCGAGGCCGTGTTTCAGCTTGTGCTCTATGCGCTTCCTGTCCTGCGGCTCCGGCTTGAAGTCAAGGGCATGCAGCCACTGGAAGCGCGCCTCGAGGCGGCGGCCGACCCGCCAGTAGGCGTCTCCGAGGTGATCGTTGATGACCGGGTCGTCGGGGCGCAGCTCGACGGCCCGTTCGAGCTGTTTCACCGCGTCCTCGTAACGCCCCAGGCGGTAATAGGCCCAGCCGAGCGAATCGACGATGTAGCCATCGCCGGGGCGCGCTTCGACGGCCTTTTTCACCATGTTCAGGGCCTCGTCGAGATTGCGCCCCCGGTCTATGAGCGAATAGCCGAGGTAGTTGAGCACCGAGGGGTGATCGGGATTGAGCTTCAGGGCGAGGCGGAAATCGGCCTCGGCCTGGGGCCAGCGCCCGGCGCGCTCGTTGGCTATGCCGCGGAAGTAATAGATGGTCCAGTGGCGCGGACGCGGCGGCCCCATGCGGGCAAGGGCGCGGGAGTAGGCGTCCTCGGCCTCCAGCCAGCGTTTGTGAGAGCGCAGGATGTTGCCGAGGGTGAGCAGCGGCTTGTAGGCCCGCGGATTGCGGGCGATCAGCTCGTGCAGCAGGGCCTCGGCCTCCCTGGTGCGCTTGAGGTCATCGAGAGCCAGGGCCACCTGTATGCCGGCGGCGAGGTTAAGGGGGTGATCCTTGGGCACCTTGCGGTAGGCGTCGATGGCCTTGGCGTATTTGCCCATGGTCTCGTAAATCTCGCCCAGCAGCATCCAGCCGATGGGAAAGTCTGGGCGCATGCGCAGGGCCATGCGGACGTATAGCAGGGCTATGTCGACGTTGCGCTCGTCGGTGAGGCCGGAGGCAATGGAAAACAGCGCCTCGGCCATGCCGTCGGTGGCGTTGCGCACGATGGGCCTGGCCTCGCGGCCGGCCTCGAGATCGGCAAGCGCCGCCCTGATGATGGCGTTTTCCGGGGCGCTGGAGAGAAATCCCTTGTAGACCTCGCGGGCCTTGTTCGGCTTGCCGTGGCGGCGCAGGAAGGAGCCATAGGCCTGGGTTATGCGCAGGGAGCCGGAAACATCCTTCCAGGCCAGGGCGTAGAGCTTTTCGGCGCGCGCCGGAGAGCCAAGCATGTCGGCTATGAGGGCGGAATGAAAGTTCTTGAAGCTGGCGAAGCTTTCGTGCTTGTCGAGGCGCTTGAGCTCCTTCAGGGCGGCGGCCAGGTCCCTTTCGCCAGCCCGCGCCCAGGCCATCAGCATGGCGGCGGAAAGCTCGCTCAGGGGGGTATGGGCGGAAGCCTTGAAATGCTCCCGCGCTATCCTGAACTTGCCATTGGCGGCGGCGCTCAGGCCCAGCACCATGCGCGCCAGGCGGTTCTTGGGCTGGCCACGGGCGATGCGGCGGGCCAGCTCGTCGGCCTTGGGCCACTGGCCGGTGGAGACGAAAAGAAGGAAGGCGCGATTTAGCAGGCGCGGATTGCCGGGATCGAGGCTGAGCAGCGATTCGAAGAAGCGCGAGGCGTAATCATAATCGCGCTGGCGGGAGGCGAAACGGCCCGCCAGGTAGCTGCCGGAATGAGAGCCGCCAGCCCATGTCTCCAGGGATTCTCCATCATCATTGCTGGCGGCGGCGGCCGGGCCGGAAACAAAGGGCGCGGCAAGCAGGCAAAGGGCAGTCACGATGGCGGCCTTGCGGCCGAGGAAGAACTTCATGCGGGTGGTATCCCTGAAATGGCAGTCCCGGTGAAATATCCTTAACGCATTTTACCTTCCGTTTCAGCAAGGATGATGGAAGTATCCTATCTTTTTTGGCGGCTGGCGAATTGCTTTTTGTTCATGTTGCCGCTGCCGAAGGCGGGGCGCGGGAAGGCAATTTACTACATGAGAGCGCTACATGCCCGGATAGGAGGGGCCCTCGCCGCCTTGCGGGGGCGTCCAGGTTATGTTGGCGGAGGGGTCCTTGATGTCGCAGGTCTTGCAGTGCAGGCAGTTGGCGGCGTTTATCTGCAAGCGGCGTTCGCCGCCCTCGCCCACGATCTCGTAAACCCCGGCTGGGCAATAGCGCTGGGCCGGTTCCCCGTAGATGGGCAGGTTCTTCTCCAGCGGGATGTTTTTATCGGCCAGTTTCAGGTGAAGCGGCTGGTCTTCCTCGTGGAAGACATTGGCGAAGGAAAGGCTGGTCAGGCGGTCGAACGACAGCTCGCCGTCGGGTGCGGGATAATCGATGGGGGGGCATTCGGCGGCGGGCCTGAGCGCTAGATGGTCGGGCTTGCCGTGGCGCAGGACGCCCATGAGGGGGCGTCCGAACAGGTGGGCCCACCACATGTCCAGCCCGCCCAGCATCATGGCGGCAAGCGGGCCGTGGCGGGAGAGCAGCGGCTTGACGTTGCGCACCCTGGCCAGCTCCCGCCCCACCCATGACGATTTGACCGCCCCGGTGAGGCCTTCCAGCTCGTCATGGGCGCGGCCTTCGGCGATGGCGGCTACGGCGGCCTCGGCGGCGATCATGGCCGACTTCATGGCGGTGTGCGAGCCCTTGAGGCGCGGCAGGTTCATGAAACCGGCGGATGCGCCGACGAGCGCGCCGCCGGGAAAGGAGAGGCGCGGGATGGACTGCCAGCCGCCCTCGGTGAGGGCGCGCGCGCCATAGGCCATGCGCCGCCCACCGCGCAAGACGCCGGCGATGACCGGGTGGTGCTTGAAGCGCTGGAATTCCTCGTAGGGGTCGAGCCACGGGTTGGCGTAGTCGAGGTGGGTGACCAGCCCCACCGCCACGCGGCCTTCCTCCAGATGATAGAGGAAGCCGCCGCCCGCGGCATTGCGGCCCAGCGGCCAGCCCATGGTGTGAATCACCCTGCCGGGGTGGTGAACCTCCGGCCCGACCTCCCACAGTTCCTTGATGCCGAGGCCGTATTTCTGCGGCTGGCTTTCGGCGTCGAGCCGGTAGCGGTCGATCAACAGGCGGGCCAGCGAGCCGCGCGCGCCCTCGGCGATGAGCACATACTTGCCGTGCAGCTCCATGCCCGGCTCGTAGTTGGGCCCCGGCGAGCCGTCGCGCCGCAGGCCCATCTCGCCGGCC
>CAZXTT010000304.1:0-3418 GCA_964643775.1 uncultured Rhizobiaceae bacterium
GCGGCATTCATCATGTCTGTTACGAGGTCGCCGACATCGGGGAGGCGAGCCGCAGGCTGCGCGAGCGGGGATTGCGGGTGCTGGGCGACGGCAGGCCGAGGATTGGCGCGCACGGCAAGCCGGTGCTGTTCCTCCATCCCAAAGACTGCGGCGGCGTGCTCATCGAGCTGGAAGAGGCATGAGCGGGGCGTCCGGCAGGGGATATGACTGGAGCTACCTGAAGCGCGGCGCGCGGCAGGCGGCTTCCATGCCGGGGGTGGTGATGTTTTTCTCCTTCCTCGGCTTCGGGGCGTTGTTGCGCTCCGAGGGGGTGCCGCTGGTTTACGGGATTGCCCAGGACGTGGCCATATGGGCGCTGCCGGGGCAGGTCGTGCTGCTTGATGCCGTCAGCCGCGGCCTGCCGCTGTTGCTCGGCGCGCTGGCGGTGACGCTCACCGCGGTGCGGCTCTTGCCGATGGTGGTGCTGGTGCTGGCGCGCTCGCGCCTGGCGGGGCAGGCGCGCTGGCCGGAATACCTGGCCGCCCATTACATAGCCGCCACCGTGTGGGTGATGGCGGAGATGCATTTCGATTCCCTGCCCAAGGCCGGGCGTCTTCCCTGGGTGATCGGGCTGGGCACGGCGCTCGTCTCCGCCATGACCTTGGCCACCGCCCTTGGCTTCATGCTCACCGGCATCATGGCGGGGCCGCTGGCCGCGACACTGGTGTTCTTCACTCCCGCCTTCTTCCTGCTGGCGCTGATCGACGGGGCGCGGATGCGCATGGACTGGCTGGCCATGACGCTGGGGGCGGTGCTGGGGCCGCTGGTGCATGTTTACTGGCCGTCGCTCGACCTGCTGGCCGCCGGGCTGGTGGGCGGTGGCGCGGCCTTCCTGCTGGGGCGCAATGGTGGCGGGAGGGCGGCATCATGAGCGTGTCTTCTCCTTCATTGTGGCTGGTGGTGCTTGCCGGGGTGCTGGTTACCTATGTCTGGCGGCTGGCGGGGGTGCTGCTGGTCAGCCGCATCGACCCCGACGGCCCGGCGCTCAG
This sequence comes from uncultured Rhizobiaceae bacterium, assembly GCA_964643775.1. Taxonomy (GTDB): domain Bacteria; phylum Pseudomonadota; class Alphaproteobacteria; order Rhizobiales; family Aestuariivirgaceae; genus Thermopetrobacter. Next base: position 1,029 of record CAZXTT010000304.1, read on the forward strand.
GCTGGTGCGGGCGGTGGTGACGGCGCTGGTGGCGGCGCTGGTGGCGCGCATGTTGCTGTTTCCCTCCGGGCTGCTTGCCGGAACGCCGCTGCCGGCGCGTCTCGGGGCGGTGCTCTTCGGGGTGGCCGTGTGGCGCTTCAGCGGGCGCATGCTGGAGATGGCGGTGGCGGCCGGCGCCGGCATGTTTCTTGCCCTGCAGATGCTGTTGCCATGAAATGGCTCAGGTTTGGGCTTAAGGCTGCATTTACCAAGCGGTGGCAGTATCGCCCCGTGTCGCCTTTTGGGAGTGAGTTTGCATGTTCATCATATCCGTATTCGCCTCCGCCGTGGCGCTGGTGATCGCCATTCACGTATACATGCTGCGCAAGACGGCCCGGGATCACGAGATGATGCTCGGCGGGCCGGGGCTGGAGGATGGAGAGGGCTAGAGCCTTTTCCAATCAAATTGGGTCATTCTGGTGGGCTCTTTTGCACCATCGGCGGCGCAATGCCCCTTGCCAATAGCGCCACTATTGGCTGCGGAGCACCGCTTGCCGCTGGCACAAAACCACTCCACCATAATGACCCAATTTTATTGGAAAAGGCTCTAAGGCTGCGGCCGGAGGCGGGGGCCCGGCCTGAAACAGGGCGATAGCCCGGCCTTGCGCCATCAGCCTTTCCGCCCGGCCAGCCAGCGCTCGAAGTCATCGAGCGCCCGCAGGCACAGGGCGCGCCGCCGCGCCAGTGTCTTCTGCTTTCCCTTCAGGCGCTTGCCGTCCTCGCCGGTAGTTGGCGTCTCGATGGGCGGGAAGAGGCCGAAGTTCACGTTCATGGGCTGAAAGCTCTTGGCCCCGCCAAGCGCCAGGTGGCCGCCGGTGACGTGGTGTATCAGCGCCCCGTGGGCGGAAGTCGGGGGCGGGGGGATGAAGGGCCTGCCCAGTATTTCCGCCGCCGCCGCGATCCCGGCCATCAGGCCGCAGGCGGCGCTTTCCACGTAGCCCTCGACGCCGGTTATCTGGCCGGCGAAGCGCAGCCGCGGGGCGGCCTTCAGGCGCAATTGCTCGTCCAGCAGTTTCGGCGAGTTGAGGAAGGTATTGCGGTGCAGGCCGCCGAGGCGGGCGAAGCGGGCCCGTTCCAGCCCCGGGATGGTGCGGAAGATGCGCTTTTGCTCGGAGTATGTCAGCTTGGTCTGGAAGCCCACCATGTTGTAGAGGGTGCCCAGCCGGTTGTCCTGGCGCAGTTGCACCACGGCGTGGGGCTTTTCATCGGGCTTGTGGGCGTTGGTCAGGCCGCGCGGCTTCATCGGCCCGTGGCGCAGCGTCTCCATGCCGCGCGCCGCCATGACCTCCACCGGCAGGCAGCCGTCGAAATAGGGGGTGTTCTTCTCCCAGTCGCGGAAGTCCACCTTCTCGCCGGCCAGCAGGGCGTTGACGAAATCCTCGTATTGCCTCTTGTCCATGGGGCAGTTGATGTAATCGGCGCCGCCCTTGTCATAGCGCGACTGGCGCCAGCAGATGTCCATGTCTATGGAATCGGCGTGGATTATCGGGGCCATGGCGTCGAAGAACGACAGGCCCTCCTCGCCGGTGAGGCGGGCTATGGCGTCGGCCAGCGGCTGCGAGGTGAGCGGGCCGCTGGCGATTATCACCTGCCGCCATTCCCGCGGCGGCAGGTCCCTTATCTCCTCGCGCCTCACGGTAATGAGGGGGTTTTCCCCGATGCGCTCGGTTATGAAGCGCGAGAAGGCCTCGCGGTCTACCGCCAGCGCCCCTCCGGCGGGCAGGCGGGTGGCCTCGGCGGCTTCCATGACCAGCGAGCCGGCGCGGCGCATTTCCTTGTGCAGCAGGCCCACGGCGTTGCCCAGGTGATCGTCGGAGCGCAGCGAGTTGGAGCATACCAGCTCGGCCAGCCCGTCGCCCGCGTGGGCGTCGGTCATGCGGGTGGGGCGCATTTCGTGAATGACCACCTCCACCCCGGCGCGGGCGGCGGCCCACGCGGCCTCCGCTCCGGCCAGTCCGCCGCCTATTACGTGGATGGTCCGCTCGTCAGCATTCATCTGCTCAACCTGTTCTTAGGGTCTGGTCTCAATAAATGCATGGCGCCAGTTGCCGGAGAGAAAATAGGCATAAATAGAAAAGAGATGGAAAATAAAGCTCATACGGCTCATGCCGATTTTCTCCCCGGCAACCCTTCGGGCGCCAAATACCCTGCATTTATTGAGACCAGACCCTGATCCTGAAACAACGAACCAATATCCGCGAGGAGCCATCCACCATGACCAGAACCATCGTCGCCTCGGCGACGCGCGAGCATGTCATAGCCTTCGACGCCCCCTTCACCATCATCGGCGAGCGCATCAATCCCACCGGGCGCAAGAAACTGGCCGCCGAGATGCTGGAGGGCAACTTCGA
>CAZXTT010000305.1:0-2935 GCA_964643775.1 uncultured Rhizobiaceae bacterium
GGTGGTCGGCACGTTGTGATCGACCACGGCCAGCGTCTTCTCCGGGTGGCGCACCTTGCGCCCGGCGTTGCGCAGGCCCTCGAAGGCCTGCGGGCTGGTCACCTCGTGAACCAGGTGACGGTCTATCCATATCAGCGAGGATCCGTCGTTGGCTGTCTCGATCAGGTGCGCGTCCCAGATCTTGTCGTAGAGTGTGCGGCCGGTCATCGGGTAATAGCCTTCGTTGAATTCGTTGACTGCTGGCGGAAATCTATTGCGCCGGGGGCGGATTGTCCATGCCGTGATGCGGGCATGATGGCGCAAGTTCCGGCGATTTCCATGCAAAAGGGCGGATGCTGGTGCGATCCGCCCTTTTGGAAACGTTTCAGGCCAACCGGCTCAGCCGTCCTTCTTGGCGGCCTCGAGCTTCTTCCTGTTGGCTTCCTTGAGCTTGGCCACGCGGTGGGGGAGCTGCTCGGGGATGCGGGCGGCCTTGCCGGTGCGGCCACGCAGGTAATAGAGCTTGGCGCGGCGCACCTTGCCGTAGCGCACCACCTCGATGCCCTCGACCAGCGGCGAATAGAGCGGGAAGACGCGCTCCACGCCCTCGCCGTAGGAGATCTTGCGCACCGTGAAGCTCTCGTTGAGGCCGGAGCCGGAGCGGGCGATGACCACGCCCTCGAACTTCTGGATGCGCGAGCGCTCGCCTTCCTTGACCCGCACGTCCACGACCACCGTGTCGCCAGGGCGGAAATCGGGCAGGGCGCGCTTGGCGGCGATCTTCTCGGCCTGCTCTTTTTCGAGCTGTTCGATTATGTTCATTGTCTTGTCCTCGAAACTGAAACAGGGCGAAAAACGCCACCACCCGCCGCCTTCTTCCGTTGCCGGAAGGGCGCAAATAGGTTCTGGAGCGTTTCCGCCTGAAAATTCTTGCGCCGCATATAGACGCGAAAGGAAGCGCAAGTCAACGCTTTTCGTCGTCATCGGCGGCGCTTTTGGCCGTCCGGTTCGCGGCCTCGCGGGCGCGCCACAGGTCGGGGCGGCGCTCGCGCGTCAGCTCCTCGGCCTTGCGCTGCCGCCAGCGGGCTATTTCGCCATGATCGCCCGACAGCAGAACGGGGGGGATCTCGCGCCCTTCCCAAAGGCGCGGGCGGGTGTAGTGGGGGTATTCCAGCAGGCCGGTTTCGAAGCTCTCCGATTCCCCCGACTGGCGCTTGCCCATGACCCCGGGCAGCAGGCGCACGACAGCGTCCAGCAGGCAGATGGCGGCGGCCTCGCCGCCGGAGAGGATGAAGTCGCCTATCGACACTTCCTCCAGCCCGCGGCCCTCGATCACCCGCTCGTCCACCCCCTCGAAGCGTCCGCAGACGATGATCACGCCGGGGGCGGCGGCCAGTCGGCGCACTCTTTCCTGGGTCAGCGGCCTGCCGCGCGGGCTCATCAGCAGGCGCGGGCGCTCGTCGCCTCGCGGAGCGGCGGCGTCGATGGCGCGGGCCAGCACGTCGGCCTTGAGCACCATGCCGGGGCCGCCGCCGGCGGGGGTGTCGTCCACCGTGTGGTGCCTGTCGGTGGCGGCGTCGCGGATATTGCGCACGTCGAGCGACCACAGGCCCTTTTCCAGCGCCCGCCCGGCCAGCGCATGGCCAAGGGGGCCGGGGAACATCTCCGGGTAGAGGGTGAGGACGGTTGCGCTGAATCGAGCATTGGTCATGGCCGATTCATAGCCCCGATGGGGCCGTGGCGCCAGCGGGCGGCCCTATCGCCCCTTGCCAACCGGGCAGGTGTCGTCGCCGAACAGCCTTGAGAGCAGGCACGAGCGGCTCACCGTCTTTTCCCACAGGCCGCGCGGGGGCTGATCCTTTTCGGGGGCGATGAGCCCCGCGGATACGCCGATGTCCTTGCCCAGCCCGACGAAATCCACCGGGCAGTTCTCGCTCATGGTCATGATGGCCATTACCATGGGGTTCTTGTCGCGCGAGAGCAGCATTTCCGCCATGCCGGGGGTGGCGTCCCTGTACTTGTCCGCGCTTTCCGCGGCCGGGGCGGGTTGGCCCGACGCCGCGATGAGGGCCGCCAGGCAGGCCGCCGCGATCATTCTTTTCATGCAATCCCCCGGGGAATCATTGGTTTTCAAGTGTGCGGCAACATATTCAAGATTTGGCAAATGTGCAAGAAGCCATGAAACGGGCAATGCGGGCCTGTGACCTGGCGCGTCAATGTGCTAGATTGATTCGCGCTGGCAGGTTGTTGTTGTTGCAAGCGTTTCCGTTATTTCAAGCCATGACCTAAGGGGGCGGCATGAGTGATCAGGCGAGAATGGATGACGCCCTGAGCCGTTTTGAAAATGCCCTGGAGCGGGTGGAGGCCTCGTTCGCGCGGCTGGCGGCGGCGCGCGCCGACAGCAGCGCGCTGGCGGCCGAGAACGCCGGGCTGAAACAGCAGATGGCGCAGATGGAAGAGGAAATCCGCGCCCTGAAGGAGCGCGCCGGAGAGCTGACCGACATAAGCCGCGAGGCCATGGTGCGGGTGGACAAGGCGATGAAACGCATCCGCGCCGTGCTTGGCGAAGGTGAGAAGGGATAGTGCCATGGCCCAGGTGGTGGTGCAGATAAACGGCCGCAATTACACCATGCAGTGCGATGATGGGCAGGAGGATCACCTGCGTCATCTGGCCTCGATGATAGACAGCGAGATAACCAACATATCGCGTGCCGTCGGCCAGCTTGGCGACTTGCGGCTGCTCATCATGGCGGCGCTGGTGGTGGCCGACAAACTGACCGAGGCGGAAAAGGCCAAGACGGCGCTTGAGGAACAACTGGCGACCCTGCGGGCGGCCCGCTCATTGGCCGAAAACCAGGCGCTGGCCATGGACGAGACGGCGGCCAAGGCGCTGGAGACGGCGGCCCAGCGGCTGGAGACACTGGCCGAAACCGCCGACACCTATGTCGCCGAGGGC
>CAZXTT010000306.1:0-2056 GCA_964643775.1 uncultured Rhizobiaceae bacterium
CATACGCTCGGTGGGGGTGCATTTCGCCACCCCGGCGGCCAAGGAGGGGCCGACCACGGCGCGCTGCCTGGTGCTGGTGACGCCGGACGGCGAGCGCACCATGAACACCTGGCTGGGGGCGGCGCAGAATCTCATGCCCGAGGACGTGGACGAGGATTTGGTGAGGGCGGCGGCCATAACCTACCTCGAGGGCTACCTGTGGGACCCGCCGCACGCCAAGGAAGCCTTCCGCAAGGCGGCGCGGACAGCCGGGGAGGCGGGGCGCAAGGTGGCGCTCACGCTGTCGGATTCCTTCTGCGTGGATCGCCACAGGGAGAGCTTCCTGGAGCTGATAGACAACCAGGTGGACATATTGTTCGCCAACGAGGCGGAGATAAAGTCGCTCTACCAGACGGATTCGTTCGACGAGGCCATGCACGCGGTCAAGTCCCATTGCCCGCTGGCGGTATTAACGCGCTCGGAGGCCGGGTCGGTTATCGTCGAGGGCGACGACGTGCACGTGGTGGAGGCGTTTCCGGTGGACAAGGTGGTGGACGCCACCGGGGCGGGCGATTTGTTCGCCGCCGGTTTCCTCGCCGGGCTCGCGCAGCAGCGCCCGGTGGCCGAATGCGCCCGCATGGGGGCCATGGCGGCGGCCGAGATAATACAGCAGATGGGGGCGCGCTCCATCCGGCCCTTCCACGAGGTGGCGCGGGAAAACGGTTTCTGACAAATCCGGCGGCGGGGCGGAGGCCGCGGTTCGCTCAGGCGCTGTCGGGAGCTATGATCTCGCCATCGGCGCGGGAAGCGGCTATGACCGCCTGGGTGCGGCTTTCGACGCCCAGCTTTTGCAATATGGCCGAGACATGGGCCTTGATGGTGGCTTCCGAGACACCAAGCTCATAGGCTATCTGCTTGTTGAGCAGGCCCTCGCGCAGCATCATGAGAACGCGCATCTGCTTGGGCGTCAGGGTGGACAGGCGCCTTGCCGTGTCGTCCATTTCATCATCAGCATCGAGGGAGACGCCCTCCGGCACCGCCACCTCGCCAGCCAGCACGGCGCGCATGGCATCGCGCATCTGGGCAGCCGATGATGACTTGGGGATGAAGCCGGAGGCGCCAAAAGCCATGGCGCGGCGAATGACGTGATCTTCCTCGGAAGCAGAAACGACGACCACCGGGATTTCCGGAAAACGGGCACGCAGGTATATCAGGCCGGAAAATCCCTGAACCCCGGGCATCTTCAGATCTAGCAGGATGAGATCGGCGCCATTGTCGCTGATCGCGGCCGTTACTTCATCGAGAGTGCCGGCCTCGACCAGTTCCACCTCCGGCATGTCTTGTGAAAGAATCTGCCTCAATGCCTCCCGGAACAGGGGATGGTCATCAGCAATAATGAAGCGTTCTCTTGTCATGCCTATTCCATGATCGTTCATTGCCGGGCAGCGCGGCCTGTCGAGGGCTATTGTCATATACCACAATAGTCCAATGCGCAAATCACCGGGAGGGCCGCCGGGAAAGGAATTTTAACCCCTGGATAACCACGCCGCACATTTTCACGTATATCGCGGACTCATGGGGTTTGTAACGGATGCATTATTAAGATGTGATTCAGTTTTGGCTGCAAGCATGGCCGTGGGCGAGGGGGAAAATAAAAAACAAATCCCGCCCAGTATAAGCAAAAGCCTGGTTAACCCCGGTTAACCACAAAGGCGTTCACGGACAGTGAGTACGGAGTAAAAACCATGAAGAAGATCATTGCCAAAACTATCATTGCGGGAGTCGCTTTTGCGGCTGCTTCCACTGCGCATGCGGCTACCGTTAGCGACAACTTCACCGCCAAGATCGTCATCGAGGACCAGTGTGTCATAAACTCGGTGACCGACCTGGATTTCGGCAACAAAGGCCTGCTGAATTCGGCCGTGGATGCAACCGCCACCATCGACCTGCGCTGCACCGAGAATGCCTCCTATGACATCGGGCTCGATGCGGGCACGACCAGCGGCGGCACCATCACCACGCGCAAGATGACCGATGGTAACGGCAACACGGTCGATTACCAGATGTTCCAGGATTC
>CAZXTT010000307.1:0-7211 GCA_964643775.1 uncultured Rhizobiaceae bacterium
AGGCTAAATCCACGAAAGGGCAGGGCGCGACGAGCCCTGAAACCCGCTCCCGCCATGCTCACCGGGCAAGCCGCCCCCACTCACAAGTCCTCCGGCCATCCCCCGTTCCTCATCCGTCATTGCCGGGCTTGATATTCAGCCCGGCAATCCATGCGGCTTCCCCGCCATTTGCCGCGGGTGGAGCATGAGACTCTTTGGTTCGCGGCCAAAATAACATTGCGAATGCTCCTTAAAATCATTCAAGTCATTGTCAGGAGTGGGAGGAGTAACGGCAAGCTCCGCGTATTTGCCTGTCTTACGTAACCAACTGAAATGCCACATGGATTGCCGGGCGCAGTTGTATAGCCCGGCAATGACGGATGGGTGGCAGGGGATGACCGGAGGCCTTGCAGGAGGCGAAAATGGCGAGGAGGGGCAGGTGCGTGGGTGTGCCCGGCAAAAATGGCGAGGATGGGCAGGCGCATCGGCGTGCCCGGCGAAAAAGGTCATGGGCCGGAGCCCCAGCCCCACCATGGCAAGCTGCATAACCGCCCCACCCACAAGGCCACGGCCACCAAATACTTAAACCTGAATGCAGGTTTAGATTCCTGTGGAATGCACGGGCACCGCGGAAAGGGGAGATCTGGCGCGGCAGCCGGTCTGCAGCTGTCTCCCGACCCTGACCGGAACGGTCATGCCATCGCCGGGCGCTTTCGTCGGGGTTGGCGGATATTGTCGGCCGGTCGATATTGCATGATTATTCGGGGCTGGGTCGGAGATCCGGCCCCGCCATGCGTCAGCCCCGCCATGAAAACCACCGGCGGGCGGTGGGGCGGCTCTTACCAGCTTTCCTCGTACATCTTCACCGCCCGGTTCATCTCCGCCAGCAGCGGCAGGTTCTTTTCCGCCACTGCCTTGAGCGTCTCCGGGGTCGCCGGCTTGTTCAGCAGCGGCGCGAAATCGGCCCACAGGGCCATCACCTTCTTCAACTGCTTGCGGATGTGCTCTTCCTTTGTCCCCGGCAGCCCCTGTTCCTCGTCGCCGTCCAGCAGGCCCTTCAGCGTGCGGTCGAACAGGGCCATGGTCTTCTTCAGGTTCTCGCGGTTGGCCTCGGGATCAATCTTCAGGGCCATGAGCAGGAATTCCTTGCTCATCTTCTGGGTCAGCATGCGCTGGCGGCCCGACAGGTTGATGACCACCGCCAGCTCGGCGGTGTCGGCCCCGGAGACCTTCTCGAACATCTTCACCGCCTTGTTCATCTCACGCAGCAGCGGCAGGTTGCGCCGCGCTATCTCCTCCAGCACCTTGCGGTCGGCCTCTCCCGCCGCCACCCTGGCGACCAGCGGCTTGAATTCCTTCCACAGCCCCATGACCACGTCGAGCTGCGCCGCTATCCTGTCGTTGGGGGCCACCGCCAGCCGCAATCCCTCGTCGCCCTTCTTCAGGCCGATCAGCGTGCGCTCGAACAGCGCCATGGTCTTTTTCAGGTTTTCGCGGTTCTTATCCGGCTCCACCTTGAGCGCCACCAGGAAGCTCTCCTTGCTCATCTTCTGGGTCAGCATGCGCTGCTTGCCGGAGAGGTTTATCTGCACCGCCAGCTCGGCCGATGACTTGTCCACGATCTCGCCTATCTGGCTCATGATGTCCATCTGGGCTTGCGCCGTGGTGGCGGCGCCGAGCGGAAGAAGGCAAGTGAATAGGGCGGCGCAAATGGTGAAGTGGCGTCTGTTCATCATCCTCATCCCGATGAATTGTCGAGTGTCCCTGACGCGCCCCCAATCCCGTGAAGGCGCAGGATAAGGCCTCTGGCACAAGAATGTCAGCAAAAAAAGGCGGCGCTGGTAAACGCGCCGCCCCGGTGAGCGATACGGATTTTGGCCGGGCCCGCCCGCGGGATTTCAGAAATCCCCCGTCGCCGCCGCCTCCATTATCTTTTCCAGCCGCTCGCGCACCGACATGGCCCGCTTGCGCAGATCCTCGGAGATGCGGTTGGGGTTGGGCGCGGTGTCCATCCAGCGGATGTCCCAGTCGAGGGTGACCAGCCAGATGGCCCCGTCCCTGTCCTCCATCACCGCGATCTTGCAGGGGATGAAGACTATGAACTCCGGCGAATATTCCAGTATGCGCGCCAGCGTCTCCAGGTCGCAGAAGGAATATATCTCCACCCGCGGGTAATTCTTGTCGTATATCTCGCGGATTATGCGCCACGGCGCGGACACCCCGACGAAGCGCATGTTCAGCTCGTTGCCCTTTGTCTTCAGCGATTCCACCACCTCGTCGAAGCTCAGCCCCTCGGCGGCCTTCTTCTTGGCCGCCATGAAGTTGATCATGTCCTTCAGCGAGAAGGGGTTGTAATACATCATCGACTGCATGAAGTTCATTTTCGCCTCCGCCGACAGCGGCGGCATGAACTTGTGCTTTTCTATTTTCTTTTTCGGCGGCGTCGGCATCTGCAGCCAGCCTTTTTGCTCCGGCAGTTTCTCCTTTATCCTTGGCGTGCCGGAAAAGAAGCTCTTGGCGTTCATCTTCGCCGTCGCCTCGTCCATCTCCTGGGCCCTTGCGTCCGCCGTGGCCGCCGCCAGCCCCATGCCCAGCGCCAGCGCCGCGCCGATCATCCGGGTGATTGCCTTGTTCATCGTCCCTCTCCCTGTTTCCTGACCGCCGGCCTGTTATTTCTTCTTCGTCTCGCTGGGCGGGCGCACGCCCATCGCCTGTGGCGCGGCGTTCATGATCTCCATCGAGGCGCGCATGAACTGCACCATCAGCGCCGGATCCACCATCTTCATGAAGGCGTCCAGCATCCGCGGCTCCATCATCATGCCCATCCACTGCTGCATGATCGCCGGATCCATCATCGCCATCATCGACGAATACCACTGCGGATCGAGCATCAGCTTCATGAACTCGGCATAGGCATCGCTGACGTTGTCGTCGCCGCTCGTCCGCGCCATCCGCGTCATGCTCTCCATGAACTCCGGGCTGGTCACCATTTTCATGTATCCGGTCATGACCTTCGGGTCGGTCATCTTGGCCGCCATCTTCATGAACTGCGGGTCGGACATGGCCTTCATGTAGCTTTCCAGCGTCCTGGCGTCGGCCATTTTCATCACCCCCTTGAACATCTTGGGGTCGCTCATGATGCGCATGTAGTTCTCGACCAGCCTGGGGTCGGCCATCTTGGTCATGCCCTCGATGAAATTGGGGTTGGTGAGGATTTTCATCAGCGGCTCGACCAGCTCCGGATCGTTGAGCGCCATCATCTTTTCCATCACCCTGGGGTCGCCGAGCATGTTCAGGTAGCTGTCCAGCGCCGCCGGGTTGCCCAGCTTCATCAGCGCGTCCATCAGCGCCGGGTTGGTCGCCACCTTCATCCATTGCTTCATCAGCTCCGGGTCGGAGGCGCTCATGTCCAGCATCCCCTGCATCATCTTCGGGTTCGACAGAATGCCCAGGAACGACGCCAGCTGATCGGCGGAAGGCGCGGCGGAAAGCATCTCGTTCCACTTCGGATCGGTGAAGCTCTTCATCCATTCACCAGCCGACTTGAAATCCGCCCCTGGCAGCGAAAACGGAACGGCCGGGGCGGCCTGCTTGTCCGCGGCGCTCATCGCCGGGCCGGTCACGGAAAGCATGACGGCGGCGGCCAGCGCCGCGATCGTGCTCTTGCGGGAAATGCTCATGGGGGCTCCTCTCGTTGGCGGTGACGCATCGTTGACGCTGGCGCCGCAATGACGCCGCCAGCCTGATCGGGCATGGCCGTTCTGACGCGGCCCTTGGCAAGGCGCGGCAGCGCATGTGGACGGGGAAGACGCGAATGCGCGCGACCACCTGCCCCGGCACGCACCGCGCCCGGGCATTGTCTGTTGGCTGGTCACGCTCCGGCGGATAAACGTTCCCCATTCCGCCAGGCCGCTGCCGCTTCATTAACATATAGCATATATTGAATATAATAGACAATCACAAAAAGCATGAAACGGCGGCAACGAAAACGCCTCCCGCATGGGGAGGCGCTGATCGGGGTTTTTCCGTGATTTTCGGTATTCGGACCGGCCCTCAGGCCGCCGGGCCGCGGCAGGCTATGTTGCCGTTCTCGTCGGGTATGGCGCAATAAAGGGAATAGAGGGTGGCCATTATCTTGGCCGCTTCCTCCGAGGCCAGCGAATAGTAGATGCATTGCGCCTCGCGCCGCGTCCGCACCAGCTTCTCGCGCCTCAGCACCGCCAGGTGCTGCGACAGCGCCGATTGGTTGAGCCCGATGAGGTTCTCCAGCTCGCTCACCGAGTGCTCCTTCTCCGCCAGGTGGCAGAGGATGAGAAGCCGCCACTCGTTGGCCATGGTCTTGAGCAGCACGCTCGCCTTTGTCGCGTTGTCCTGTAGCTTGCTGATATCCATTTTACGCGGCTTCCCTGCCTCCACGGGGCCTTGCGCCCATTCTCTCCTCACTACCCGTCTTTATTTATGTGGATATTCAAATATGCGCAAGGTTCCTTTTTGACAATGGTTTCCGCCCCGCCGCGGGGCAGGGGAACGCTTTTTGAGCCATTTCATCCACACAACGACATTCATACTATTGAATATTTATATGTGAGAAGGCATAAAGGCCAACGGAGAGCCGCGGTCCGTGGGCCGCGGCGGCGGGTGGAAATGCATTTGTCAACGGAGATCGTCTCATGGAAGAACTGCCACTCACAACAATAATGGGCATCGCCGGCCTCATCGTCGGCGTGGCGGTGGGTTTCGTGGTGCACCGCACCAACTTCTGCGCCATGGGGGCGGTCTCCGACATAGTGTCGTTCTCCGACTGGCGGCGCATGCGCTCGTGGATGCTGGCCACCGCCGTCGCCATCCTCGGCGCCCAGGCGCTGCACATGCTGGGCTACATAGACCTCACCCGCTCCATCTATCTCTCTTCCAACATGTCCTTCACCGGCCTGATCATAGGCGGGCTGATCTTCGGCTTCGGCATGGTGCTGGCCGGCGGCTGTCCGGGGCGCAACCTGATGCGCGTCGGCAATGGCGACCTCAAGGCCATGCTGGTCATGTTCGTGGTCGCCTGGGCCGCCAACCTTTCAATGAAGGGCCTCTTCGCCTATCCGCGCATATGGCTGCAGGACATAGGCATGCTGAACCTCAAGAACCTCGGCATCCCCGACCAGGGGCTGGCCACCATAATAGGCGGCGGTTCCCCCGGAACCACCATGCAGATGGTGGTCATGCTGGCCGTCGCCGGTGGGCTGCTGGCATTCGTCTTTTCCAATGCCGGTTTCCGCAACTCGCCGCGCCACATCGCCGCCGGCGTGCTGCTCGGCCTGCTGGTCACCGTGGCCTGGTTCATCACCGGCCACCTGGGGGCCGACGAGTTCGACCCGGTGCCCATCACCTCGCTTACCTTCATCGCCCCGGCGGCGGACGCCCTGAAATACTGGATGTTCTGGACCGGCGACACCATCAGCTTCGCCATCGCCTCCGTCACCGGCGTCGTCATCGGCTCGTTCCTGTCGTCGAAGCTCTCCGGCACCTTTCACCTCTCCACCTTCGTCGATACCCCCGACACCCTGCGCAACATAACAGGCGGGGTGCTCATGGGCTTCGGCGGCATAATGGCCCTGGGCTGCACCTTCGGGCAGGGCATAACCGGCATGAGCACCCTGGCCGCCGGGTCCGTCATCGCCACCATCTCCATCATCATCGGCGGCGTGGCCGGGGTTAAATACATGGAGCGGGCGCTGGATATATGAGGCGTGTTCCGCGGGCGCCGGAGCAACCTGCCCGGGCCCGCGGATATGCACACCCCGCCGCGCCTTTTCCAGATTCACCTTGACCGGACGGGGCATTTGGGTGCATTCAGTGCGGCTAATATAAAAGGGGCAAGACAGCCGGGCCGCCTCACTGGTCAATGGCCGCCCATGCATCCGGTGGAAATTCCACGCCAGAGTTTCAACGGAGGAACGAAGAGGGAGCAGCGTCAATGTCAGACGAAACCGTAGCAGATATCAAACGCCAGTCACTGTCCATCATCGTCACCAAGGGGTCGCTTGACTGGGCCTACCCGCCCTTCATCCTGGCCACCACCGCCGCCGCCCTCGACTATGACGTGACCCTTTTCTTCACCTTCTACGGCCTCGCCCTGGTGAAGAAGAAGCTCGACCCCAAGTTCACCGTGCTCGGCAACGCCGCCATGGAGATGCCCATGATGGGCGGCCACATGGCCATGCCCAACATCATGGCCATGATCCCCGGCGTCGACGCCATGGCCGGCTCGATGATGAAGAAGCTCATCAAGGAAAAGGGCGTCGCCTCCCTCGACGAGCTGCGCGAGGCGGCGGTGCTCTCCGACGTGCGCATGATCGCCTGCCAGATGACGGTGGACCTGTTCGAATACAAGCGCGAGGATCTCATGGACGAGATCGAGCTTGGCGGCGCCGCCACCTATTTCGAAGTGGCCTCCAAGTGCCACATCAACATGTTCATCTGAACATCAAACCGGACCAGAAGAGGAGAGGAACCACATGTCCGATCACGTTCTCGACGCCAAGGGCCTCAACTGCCCGCTGCCCATCCTGAAGGCCAAGAAGGCCCTCAAGTCCGTGCCCGCCGGCGAGGTGCTGACCATCTACGCCACCGACCCCGGCTCGGTCGCCGACTTCGCCGCCTTCTGCAACCAGACCGGCAACGAGCTGGTCGAATCGGGCCAGGACGGCGACGTTTTCGTCTTCAAGATCAAGCACACCGCCGCCTGAACCAGCTTGCGCGCGGCCCGCGTGTGGCCGCCGCGCAACAGTCGGCATGAAATCAAGGGCGTCACGGGCTTCCGTGGCGCCTTTTTTGTCATATTCGCCCAGGCGCATATGGACATCACATTCACAGTTGTATAAATTGCATTTCGTGCAAGTGAGCGGCGCTCACTTATATCAGTGTTTTCTAATATGCGATTCGCTCGCAACTTCCCCGGCGATACGGGGGCCAAGACGGCCGCTGTCCGTAAAAAGACCACGGTAACGGCGCGCTGGTCCGGAGGAGGGCAAGGCGGGCTAATGGATCGGGGGCGCGGAAACATGCATTCGCAAGCGCACGCTTGAACAGGAACCGCGCTTGCCACGCTTCAAAGGGGCTTTCGGCCCCGCATAGAGGAGGGGAAACTAATCATGCGCAAACACTTGCGTCTGGCCGTGTCGGCCGCTGCACTGACCATGATGGCCACCCTGGCCGGCGAGGCCATGGCCACCGAGGGC
>CAZXTT010000308.1:0-1885 GCA_964643775.1 uncultured Rhizobiaceae bacterium
CCAAACAAAAAGCGACGGAATTCACGCCCGCCCTGCGTAATGGTCAGCAGAAGCCCCCCGCTTCCCTGACCTGTCAACTCAAGGAGAACGATCATGAAAAACATTACCAAGGTGCTTGTCGCCGTTTCCGCCATCGGTGCAATCGGTGGCGCTGCCATGCTGGCCCATGCAGGCCCCGGCGGCCCCGGCGGACCCGGTGCCTTTGGCCCCGGTGGGCCGCGCTACGGCATGGGCGTCTTCAAGCGCCTCGACACCAACAAGGACGGCGTCATCACCCGCGAGGAGGCCGACAAAGCCCGCGACGCCATGTTCGCCGGGCAGGACGTCAACAATGATGGCGTCATCAGTTCTTCCGAGCTGGACGCCGCCATCTTGAAGAGGATGCAAAAGCGCGTGACGCGCATTCGTTACCGCATCCTGGGCCGCCTCGACGCCAATGGTGACGGCTCCATCAGCAAGCAGGAATTCGCCGCCGCCAAGGAACGCCTCTTCGCCCGCCTCGATGCCAATGGCGACGGCAAGGTGGAGCGCTCCGAGGCTGCCGCCATGCGCAAGTTCGGCAAGCGCCGCTTCAAGCGCTTCCGCCACGGGCCGGGCGACATGGGCCATTATGGCCCGGGTGACATGATGGGCCGTTGAGTGCCATACTGCCATGCCAGACAAGCGGGCGGGGCGGCATATGCCCCGCCCCACCACCACGCGGGAGCGCCATGGGCAGCGATCTTTCCGACGAGGAACTCATGGCGAACCTCATGGCCGGGCCGCGGGCACAGGGCGCGCATGAGGCTTTCGCCATTCTGCTGGCCCGTCACATGGAACGGGTGCGGGCCATCGGCTGGCGCATGCTCGGCTCGGCGGAGGCCGCCGACGACCTTGCTCAGGAGGTGTTCCTGCGCGTCTGGCGCAATCCGGCGGCCTTCGACGGCGGCAAGGGGCGCTTCGTCCACTGGCTGTCGAGGGTGGCCGCCAATGCCTGCATCGACCGCCTGCGCCGCCAGCAGCCGGGGCAGATGGACGATGCCATGCTCGAGCGCCTCGGCGACCCGGCCCCCGATCCGGAGCGCCAGGCCATCGAGAACGAGCGCGCCGCGCGGGTGCGCGCCGCCATCGCCCAACTGCCCGAGCGTCAGCGCCAGGCCATTGCGCTGGCCCACGACCTGGGCCACACCAATATCGAAATCGCCGCCATCATGGAAATATCCGTCGAGGCGGTGGAATCACTGCTCGCCAGGGGGCGGCGCAAGCTGCGGCAACTGCTGCGCCGCGAGCTTGCGGAAATGACCGGAAAAGGGTCTTGAGCCATGAACGGGATGAAACTGGAACGGTTCCGCGACCTTCTTGATGCCTGCGGCAGCGACCCGCGTCACTGGCCGCCCGCCGAGCGCCGGGCCATGCTGGCGCTGGCCGAAAGCTCGCCAGAGGCCGCCGCCATGCTGCGCGAGGCGCGGGCGCTGGACGAGCTTCTGGAGCAAGGATCCATCGCGCCCGCCGGTGAGGGCCTGGGCGCGGCCATAATGCAGGCCGCCCGCGCTGGAACAGATGAGCAGGATCCGCCTTCCTCCGGCGGGCGGAAACCGCCGCGGGCCGCCAACGACAACCGGCTTCCGGTGTGGAAAGCGGCCCTGCCGCTGGCCGCCTCGCTGATGATCGGCGTGTGGCTGGGGCTGTCTGGCGCCCTGGACGGATTGATCGGGATACAGGACGACACCGGCGGCATACTGGAAATCGCCATGCCGCTGGAGATGGAATACGGCGAAGGAGACCTGCCATGAGTGAAAGCAAGGCAACGACCACCGGCGGGCGGCGCTGGCTGTTGCCGCTGCTGATAGTCTCGCTGTCGCTCAACATGATCGTGCTGGGGGCGGCAGGGGCCATGCTCTACCAC
>CAZXTT010000309.1:0-3106 GCA_964643775.1 uncultured Rhizobiaceae bacterium
CGCCGGGGAAATCGCCCGCCTCGCGCCGGCGCTTGCCAATAGCCCAGGTGAGCGCGGCTTCCACCGGCGAGGTGGTCTCGTCAATGTCATTGCCATACAGGCACAGCCCCGCTTCCAGGCGCAGGGTGTCGCGCGCGCCAAGCCCGGCGGGCTTCACCTCTGGTTCCTCAAGCAGCAGTTCGGCCAGTTCCACGGCCCTTTCGGCGGGCACGGAAATCTCGAAGCCATCCTCGCCGGTGTAGCCGGAGCGGGAGAGGAAAACGGGAATGCCGGCGATCCCGGCCTCGGCGGCTTCCATGAAATAAAGCTCCTGCGCGGCGGGGCAATGGCGCGCCAGCACATCTTCCGCCTTCGGCCCCTGCAGGGCGAGCAGGGCCTTGTCCGCGTGTTCGATAAGCTCCACCCCGGCGGGCAGCACGGCGCGGATGGCCTGCACATCCACTGCCTTGCGCGCGGCGTTGAGCACCAGCATCAGGCGGCCCTCATCCGCCGGATGGCGGGTGGCCATGAGATCATCAATGATCCCGCCCTCCTCATTGAGCAGAAAGCCATAGCGCATCTGCCCCGGCTTAAGCTCCAGCAGGGCGGCGGGGTTGAGCCGTTCCAGCGCGCGCGCCACCGTTTCCCAGTCCGCCCCCACGAGCTCCGCCTGGCCCATGTGCGAGACATCGAACAATGAGGCGGCCTGGCGCGTGTGGGTGTGCTCGGCGATGATGCCCTCATACTGCACCGGCATGGCATAACCGGCAAAGGCCACCATGCGCGCGCCCAGCCGCTCATGCAGCGCGTGCAGGGGAGTGTGTCGCAGATCATCGGCCATGGGGCCCAATCCTCTTTCAGGTTACGGCGCGGGCGCGGCGGAATCATCTTCCGTCACGCGCCCCCTCTGTCCGGAACCTGAGAGATTTCGCCGCCGGCGGGAACCTTCGCCCGGCCCCCCGCGGCTTACCCCCTTCGGTGCGCCAATCCATCGTTTCGTCAGGATGGGCGGCTCTCCAGAGTCTCCATGTCCCGCGCGGTCCTTTTGCCTGAGAGTTTCCGGGGCGGTTGCTCCTTCGGCGGCGCGCACTGGCGCTCTCTCCCGCGGGGATTTGCGGATATGTCACCAGCGACACTAGCCACCCGCCCACCCCGGCGCAAGCGCCTCGAGCGGGTTTTCCAAAGAATGGCCTTGACGGAACGGGGCCGGGAACGCACCTTGCGCGAAATCCGCCGATTACGCAGGGATTCATCGAACGTGAACGACACCCGCCAACAGCCCATCCGCATCCTGCTGGCCGCCCCGCGCGGATTTTGCGCCGGGGTGGTGCGCGCCATAGGCATAGTGGAGAAGGCGCTGGAGAAATACGGCGCGCCGGTCTACGTGCGCCACGAGATCGTCCACAACCGCCACGTGGTCGAGGGGCTCAAGGCCAAGGGGGCGGTGTTCGTCGAGGAGCTGGACGACATAGAGGACACCTCGCGCCCGGTCATATTCTCCGCCCACGGCGTCCCCAGGGCGGTGCATGACAAGGCGGCCGAGCGCGAAATGCACGCCATAGACGCCACCTGCCCGCTGGTCTCCAAGGTGCACATGGAGGCCGAGCGCCATCACGAGGCGGGCCGCCACGTGGTGCTCATAGGCCATGCCGGCCACCCGGAGGTCATCGGCACCATGGGCCAGTTGCCGCAAGGGGCCATCACCCTGGTGACCAGCGAAAGGGAGGCGCGCGAGATCACCCCGCCGGACGGCGGCGGGCTGGCCTACGTCACCCAGACCACCCTGTCGGTGGACGAGGCGGCGGGCATAGTCGCCATCCTCAAGCAGCGCTTCCCGGATATAGCCGAGCCGGTCAAGGACGACATCTGCTACGCCACCACCAACCGCCAGCGGGCGGTCAAGGCGCTGGCCGAAAAGTGCGACATGATCCTCGTCGTCGGCGCGCCCAATTCCTCCAACTCGCGCCGCCTGGTGGAGGTGGCGCTCGGCAGCGGCTGCCCGCGGGCCATGCTGGTGCAGGCGGCGGACGAGGTGGACTGGGCCATGGTCAGGCCGGGCATGACCATCGGCCTGACCGCCGGAGCATCGGCCCCGGAGGTGCTGGTCGAGGGCGTCATAGATGCCTTCGCCGAGCGCCATGCGATTCACGTCGAGCTGGCCCAGGTGAGCGAGGAGAACATCTCCTTCAGGCTGCCGAAGGAACTGCGCGATTAAATGGATGCTGCGCGATTAAATACTGCGCGATCAAGTAGATGATGATGCTCCCATGAAAAAGGTAGAGGCATTCACCGACGGAGCCTGCTCCGGCAATCCCGGCCCCGGCGGCTGGGGGGCCATTTTGCGCCATGGCAGGCACGAGAAGGAACTCTCCGGCGGCGAGGAGCTGACCACCAACAACCGCATGGAGCTGATGGCGGCCATCGCCGCGCTGGAGGCTCTCAAGGAGCCTTGCGAAGTGCACCTGACCAGCGACTCCACCTACCTGCGCGACGGCATCACCAAGTGGATCCACGAGTGGAAGCGCAACGGCTGGAAGACCGCCGCCAAAAAGCCGGTGAAGAACGCCGACCTGTGGCAACGGCTGGAGGCCGCCGCCGCGCCCCACGACGTTCACTGGCACTGGGTGAAGGGCCACGCCGGCCACGAGGAAAACGAAAGGGCCGACGCCCTGGCCCGCGAGGCCATCCGCAGGCTAAAGGATCAGAAATGGCTCGACGAGTCATGATCCCCCAAGGCCGCTGGTAACACCAGCTCCATGCCCCGTCATACCTTGGAGCTTTTTCCGCTCTCTCATTGCCCATGCTCCTTTGAGAGATGCGCCATGCCCCATGCCCATGCCATCACCGGCGCAATGCCGCCGCTGTTTGCATCACGGCGAACAGGGCGAAGGCGGCCATTACTATCGACGGGCCGGAAGGAGCGTCCCATTTCCATGAGCCCCACAGGCCGATGACCACCGCCAGCATGCCCAGCAGCGCCGCCCAGGCCGCCATGGCCTCCGGCGAGCGGGCCACGGCGCGCGCCGCCGCCGCCGGGATGAGCAACAGCGAGGTGAACAGCAAGGCCCCGGTTATCTTCATGGCCAGCGCCAGCGCCGCGGCCAGCAGCAGCATGTGAACGAGCACG
>CAZXTT010000310.1:0-8414 GCA_964643775.1 uncultured Rhizobiaceae bacterium
CCTTCAGGGTGGAGCCGGTGGAGGTTATGTCCACTATCGTTTCGGCCAGACCGGCGGCGGGGGCTCCTTCCGTCGCCCCGGCGGAACGCACGGTGCGGTAGGCCGCGACGCCGTGGGCGGCGAAGAAGCGGCGCGTCAGGCGCAGGTACTTGGTGGCCACGCGCAGCAGGCGGCCGTGGCTGGCGTGGAATTGCTCGGCTATTTCCCCGAGGTCGGACATGCGGGCACAGTCGAGCCAGCATTCGGGCACCGCCACCACCACGTCGGCATGGCCGAAGCCCAGGGCCAGGCGCCGGGCGGCCACCTCGTCGAGGCGCGCGATGGTTTCCTGCAGCAGGTCCTCGCCGGTGACGCCGGCGGCTATCTTGCCCTCGCGCAGGTGCCGGGCGATCTCGGAGGCCGAGAGGAAGGCGACTTCCATCTCCGGCGCGCTTTTCAGCCCGCGCAGCATGCCCCGGTAGCCGCGCGCGTGACCGGTGCGCGAAAGCTCGAGCCCCGCCTCTTGAAGCAGCTCGGCGGTGGTTTCCATCAGGCGGCCCTTGGAGGGCAGGCCCAGCACGGGGTGGGTGTTGCTCATGCCTTCGCCCTCCCCGATGTGGCGGCCAGCAGGCGCTCGGAGTGAATGGCCAGGCCAAGGGCCGGCACGCGCGGGCCGCCGAGCGAGGCCATCATGTCGTCATAGCGCCCGCCGCCGGCGACGGGCAGCCGCTGTCCGCCGATCTCCGCCTCTACCTGGAAGAGGAAGCCGGTGTAATATTCGAAGGCGCGGCCAAAGGAGGCGTCGAAAATGATCTCGACGCCGTCCAGGGCGGCCATGCCGGCGGCCCGCCCGGCAAAGTAACGGGCCGCGTTTTTCAGGCTGCCGCCCGCGCTGTCCGCCAGTTCGGCCAGTCGCCCGGCCACCTCATCGAGCGGCCCTCGCAGGGACAGCAGGGCCTCGATCATTTCCACGTTTCCGGCCCGCAATGGCGGATGGGCGCGGGTGGCGGCCTTGTCCAGCAGGCGGCTGGCCATGTCTTGCAGGGAGCGCCCGCCGACCAGCTCCAGCGAGCGCTCGTCCAGCTCGGCCTCAACCAGCGCCAGCGCCTCGTCAATGCCCGGCTCCGCGGCGGCGGCCAGCTTGTCCACCAGCGGCGAGATGGAGGTGCGGCGCTTGTCGCCATTGCCCGACAGCTCGTCCAGCGTGGTGCGAAAGGCGCGCTCGTTGCCGAGGTGGCGCAGCAAGCGGGCGCGCCAGCGGGCGGGCATGGCGATGTCGTCGAGCAGGGCGCGGATGAGCGCCACGTCGCCGATGGTGATGGAGAAATCATCAAGCCCCGCCGCGCGCACGGCCTTCACGGCGAGATCCAGCACCTCGGCATCCGCCTCGGGGCCGGAAGCGCCGAACCATTCCAGCCCCACCTGCTGGTATTCCTCCGGGTGCAGGGCATCCGCGCCGTTGACATAGCGAAACACCGGCCCGGCGTAGCAATAGCGGGCCTCGGCGGCGGGATCCGGCGCGTGGGCCAGGTGCCAGCGGCAGGTGGGGACGGTGAGATCGGGGCGCAGGCACAGTTCGCGCTCGCCGTCGGGGTCGGAGAAGATGAAGGTGCGGGCGCGGATGGCCTCGCCGGATTTTTCGAGGAACATGTCGGCGGGCTGCACGATGGCGGGGCTTATTTCCCCGAAACCCGCCGCGCGAAAGAGGGCGAGGATGGCCTCGTTCCGCTCCTTGAGCCGCCGCCAGTCATCGCGCCCCGGCCCCGGCATCAGCCCTGCTCCTTCTGCGCCGCCAGCATCTCGCGCACCCTGGCGACCAGTTCGGCGCGCGGGGCGGCAACCTGGGCGGGGCGGCTTTCCACCCACTCGGAGCGCGAGGCTATGGCCTCGGCCTTCCTGCGGCCCTCGATGAGATCCTTTATCTGCACGATGCCTTTCGCGCGCTCGTCCTCGCCCTCGATGACGGCAAGCGGCGCGCCGCGCCTGTCGGCGTATTTCATCTGCGCCTTCATGCCGGAGGCGCCCATGTATATCTCGGCACTGATGCCGGCGGCGCGCAGCTCCTCCGCCATGCGCCAGTAATCGGCGACGCGCTCGCGATCCATGACCAGCACGACGACGGGGGCGGACCGCGCGCCTTCGGAGAGGCGGCCCAGATGCGCCAGCGCCGCGTAAAGGCGCGAAACGCCGACGGAGAAGCCGGTGGCGGGGACCTGCTGGCCGCGGAAGCGGGCCACCAGGTCGTCATAGCGGCCGCCGCCGCCGACCGAGCCGAAGCGCGCCACCTGGCCGTCCTCGCCGCGCGCCTCGAAGAGCAATTCGGCCTCGAACACCGGGCCGGTGTAATAGCCCAGCCCGCGCACGACGGAAGGATCGAAGGCGACGCGCTCCGCGCCATAGCCGGTGGCGTCGAGGAAGGCGGCCATCTCGGCAAGCTCGCCTATGCCCTCGCCGCCGACTTTCGAGGAGCCGACCAGCCTTTCCAGCCGCGCCAGCACGCCGGCGCGCGAGCCGCCCTCCAGCCCCGCCTCCACGAAGCCCATGACGCGGGCCACCTGGGCCTCGTCCAGCCCCGCGCCCCTGGTGAAGTCGCCCGATTCATCGAGCCGCCCCTCGCCCAGCAGGTCGCGCACTCCGGCGGGGCCCAGCCGGTCGAGCTTGTCGATGGCGCGCAGGATGGTGAGCCGCGAGGCCTCGTCGGCGCTTCCGGCCATCTCCAGCACGCCGTCGAGGATCTTGCGGTTGTTGACCTTGAGCAGGTAGTCGCCGCGGGAGATGCCCAGCTTCTCGAAGGTGTCGGCGGCCATCATGCACACCTCGGCGTCGGCCAGCACGCTGGCGGTGCCCACCGAATCGGCGTCGAACTGCATGAACTGGCGGTAGCGCCCGGGGCCGGGCTTTTCGTTGCGGAACACCCAGCCGGCGCGGTAGCTGCGGAAGGGCTTGGGCAGGCTGTCGTAATGCTCGGCCATGTAGCGGGCCAGCGGCGCGGTCAGGTCATAGCGCAGGGACAGCCACTGCTCGTCCTCGTCGAGCAGCGAGAAGACGCCCTCGTTGGGCCGGTCCTCGTCGGGCAGGAACTTGCCGAGGCATTCGGTGTATTCGAAAAAGGGCGTCTCGACGGGCGTGAAGCCGTAGGATTCATAGACCTCGCGGATGGTCTCCAGCATGGCGCGGGTGGCGGCGATCTCGGCGGCGGAGATGTCGCGAAACCCCTTGGGCAGACGCGCCTTGGGGCGCGGCGCTTTCTTTTTCCTGTCCCTGGCCATCGTCTAAGGAACCTTCCACGCGAGGTGACGCCGCCTCAAGGCGGCATTGATCCATGAATAACGGGCCCAAGGGAAAAGGTTTCCCTTCGGCCTCGATGCAAATCCACATACACCATGGCCACACGCCATGCCAGAGCCTATGACGCCAATGGTTTCCGTTAGAACCTCTTACATAATGACCGGCGGCGATATAGGGTCTGGACTCAATATCAATAAATGCGTGGCTCAACGAACGGCGAGGAAAGTCTCATGGCGCGGGATGTGGATCTGGGGCGGCGGGATGTCGAGGGGGTCGTTCATCCGTTCACCGACCTTTCCGCCCTCGGCGAAAGCGGGCCGCTGGTGCTCGAAAGGGGGCGCGGCATATACGTTTATGACAACGAGGGGCGGGAATACATTGAGGGGCTGTCCGGGCTGTGGTGCGCCTCCCTGGGCTATGGCAACGAGGAGCTGGCCGAAGCGGCGCGCGAGCAGATGGGCCGCCTTTCCTTCTCGCACCTGTTCGGCGGCAAGAGCCACCCGCTGGCCATCGAGCTGGCCGAAAAGCTCAAGGAAACAGCCCCCTGCCCCGCTTCCAGGGTGCTGTTCTGCTCCGGCGGCTCGGAAGCCAACGACATGCAGGTGAAGCTCACCTGGTATTACAACAACGCGCGCGGGCGCACGCGCAAGAAGAAGATAATCTCCCGCCACCGCGCCTATCACGGGGTGACGGTGGCCTCCGGCTCGCTCACCGGGCTGCCGGTGGTGCATGGCGACTTCGACCTGCCGATAGGCGGCATATTGCACACCGCCTGCCCGCATCATTACCGCGAGGGGCGCGACGGCGAGACGGAGGAGGAATTCACCGCGCGGCTGGCGGCGGAGCTGGAGGAGCTGATAATCCGCGAGGGGCCGGAGACGATAGCCGCCTTCATCGCCGAGCCGGTCATGGGGGCCGCCGGGGTGATCGTGCCGCCGGAGGGATATTTCGAGGCCATCACGGCGGTGCTGGAGAAATACGACGTGCGGCTGATTTCCGACGAGGTGATATGCGGCTTCGGGCGCACCGGCGAGATGTTCGGCTGCCAGGCGCTGGGTTTCCGGCCCCATTCCATATCGGTGGCCAAGGCCATGACCTCGGCCTGTTTCCCGCTGGCGGCGATCACCGTGGAGGAAGACCTCTACCAGGCGATGGTGGACGAATCGCGCAAGCAGGGGCTTTTCGGCCATGGCTATACCTATACCGGCCACCCGGTGGGCTGCGCGGTGGCGCTGAAGGTGCTGGAGATATACGAGCGCGACGACATGGTGGGACAGGCGGCGAGGAAGGGGCGGCTGTTCGAGGCCCACGTGGCGCGGCTGGCCGGGCATCCGCTGGTCGGCGAGGGGCGGGCCCTTGGCATGGTGGGGGCGGTGGAGCTGGTGGCCGACAAGAAGAGCGGCAAGCCCTTCGACCCGGCCTCGCGGGTGGGGGCAAGGGCGGTGGAATTCGCCCAGCGGCGGGGCCTGATCTGCCGGGCGATGGGCGATTCGGTGGCCCTGTGCCCGCCGCTCATCATCGGGGAGGACGAAATGGAAGAGATGTTCAGGCGGCTGGAGACGGCGCTCGACGACACCGAGAGGTGGGCGCGCGGCGAGGGGCTCATCTAGTCAATAAATGCGTGGATACCAGACCCCAGGGGCTAACGGGGTGGGCGTCACACGTGCTGGCCGCCGTTTATGTGCAGCTCGGCGCCGGAGACGTAGGAGGAGGCCTCGGTGCACAGGAAGTAGATGGCCTTGGCCACCTCCTCCGGCTGGCCGAGGCGGCGCAGGGGGATGTTCTCGACTATCCTGTCGGTGCCCGGGGAGAGGATGGAGGTTTCTATCTCGCCCGGCGATATGGCGTTGACGCGGATGCCGTGGGGGCCGAAGTCGTGGGCCATCTCGCGGGTCAGGGCGGCGAGCGCCGCCTTGGAGGTGGCGTAGGCGGAGCCGGCGAAGGGATGGACGCGCGAGCCCGCTATGGAGGTGACGTTGACCACCGAGCCGCGGGCCTTGCGCAATTCGTCGAGCAGGCCGCGGGCCAGCATGATGGGGGCGAAGAAGTTCACCTGGAAGACAATCTGCCAGTCCTCCACCGGGGTGTGGATGGAATCCATGCGCTTGCCGCCGGGCAGCTTGGGGGAGATGGCGGCGTTGTTGACCAGCGCGTCGAGGCGTCCGCCCTGGGCCAGCAGGCGCTCCTTGATGACGGATATGGCGCGCTCGGTGTCCCGCGGGTCGGCGAGATCGACGCGGATGTGATCCTCCTCGCCCATTTCCCACGGGCAGTCCTCCGGGAAGGGCTGGCGCGAACAGGTCAGCACCCGCCAGCCGGCGGAGGAAAAGCGCTTGACCGTGGCATGGCCGATGCCGCGCGAGGCGCCGGTCAGCACCAGCGTGCGGCGCTGGTCATCGGGGGTCTCCTCGCCCCGCTCCCGCGCCTGGCGCTCGGCCTCGTCGACCTCCGCCAGGTGGGGGCATTTCTGTTCCTCGCCGCTCATCTGCGCTCCCGCTCCGCGGTGTTTCCCGTCATCCGCCGCCCGCTCAGGGATAGAGCAGGCCGCGCCGCCATGGTTCATGCGGCGACGGGCGCGAGAATAGCAGCCTCTCGTGGAGGCGGAAAGGGCGCTCGTGCCAGAATTCCATTTGCAGGGGAACGACGCGGCAGCCCGTCCAGTATTCGGGGCGCGGCACCTTGCCGACGTGGAACTTGGCCGCGTACCTGGCCACCGCCTTTTCCAGCGCGTGGGCGCTCTCCAGCGGGCGCGACTGTTGCGAGGCCCAGGCGCCGATGCGCGAGCGGCGCGGGCGGGTGGCGAAATATTCGTCGGCCTCCTGGGGCGTCACCTCCTCGACGGGGCCGCGGACGCGCACCTGGCGGTGCAGGTCGCGCCACCAGAAATTGAGCGCCGCCCTCGGGTTGGCGCGCAGTTGCCTGCCCTTGGCGCTTTGCATGTTGGTGTAGAAGACGAAGCCGCGCTCGTCGAAATCCTTGAGCAGCACCATGCGCACGTCTGGCATGCCGTCCTCGTCGACGGTGGCGAGGCTCATGGCCTCGGGGTATTCCGTCTCGGTTTCGCGGGCGTCGGCGAACCACCTGGCGAAGAGGGCGAAGGGATCCTTGGCGCGGGCGAAATCCCTTTCCGCCGTCAGGTGGGCTATCTTGTCGAAGGGGTTGGGCATTGGCCATGCTCCGCGATAATTCGTCCGCCCGCAGCATTGCCGCCCCGGGAGGATAATTGCAAGAGCCTTGAGCGCCGCCGCCGGATGGGGCAAAAGGTTCGCGGAAACAGCCGATTCATTGCGAGGGAATGCACATCATGTCCAAGTCGGGTTTCATGGCCGGAAAGCGCGGGCTGATAATGGGGGTGGCCAACAGCCGCTCCATAGCCTGGGGGATAGCCAGGGCCTGCGCCGAACAGGGCGCGGAGCTGGCCTTCAGCTACCAGGGGGAGGCGCTGAAGAAGCGGGTGGCGCCGCTGGCGGAGGAAATCGGCGTCGAGCACCTGCTGGAATGCGACGTGAGCAGCGAGGAATCCATCGAGGCCGCCTTCGCGGCGCTGGAGAAGGAATGGGGCGGGCTGGACTTCCTCGTCCACGCCATAGCCTTTTCCGACAAGGACGAGCTGAAGGGGCGCTACGTGGACACCACGGCGGAGAACTTCGCCCTGACCATGAACATCTCCGTCTATTCCTTCACGGCGGTGGCGCGCCATGCCGAGAAGCTGATGAAGGACGGCGGCTCGATGCTCACCCTCTCCTATTACGGGGCGGAGAAGTGGGTGCCCCATTACAACGTCATGGGGGTGGCCAAGGCGGCGCTGGAGGCCTCGGTGCGCTACATGGCCGCCGACCTCGGCCCGGCGGGCATCCGCGTCAACGCCATATCGGCGGGGCCCATCCGCACCCTGGCGGCGGCGGGCATACGCGACTTCCGCCTCATGCTCGACTGGAACGAGGCCAACGCGCCGCTGCGCAAGAACGTCACCATAGACGAGGTGGGCAACGCGGCGGCCTTCCTGCTGTCGGACATGTCCTCGGGCATAAGCGGCGAGATAATGCACGTGGACGCCGGCTACAACATCATCGGCATGAAGGCGCTGGACGAATAAATTTAGACGCAGGCGCGGGTTCCGCGCTTGCGTCACCGGCATCGTCCAGAAGCAGGTCGGCGGGCACTTCCAGCGCCCTGGCAAGCTTGTGGAGCAGCTTGCCGCCGGGCTGGCGGCGGCCTGTTTCGATCTGCGAGATATAGTTCTTGGCCGTGCCGGCCTTGTCCGCCAACTGCTGTTGCGTCAGCCCGCGCCATTCGCGGAACGCCTTCAGCGGGTGGACATCATCAACGAAGACCCGGCGGGTCACCTCCGCCGGAATCAAGAGCTCCTCGCCACGGTCGATGCGATCGGCCACCCTCTGCGCGGAAAAAAGCGCCAGCTCCTCCCGCAGAGCCTCCACCGTTCTGGTCAGCGCTTCGAGATTCCGCTCCAGCTTGATGATTTTTTCCGGGGTGTTTTCATGTCTGCTCATGGCACCAATCATTCCTGCTGCCAGAGATCGACGATCCTCAGCACTTCGCAGGTGTTTTCCCTTTTTCTGACAACGGCCCGATAACGGCCAAGCAGGCGCAAATGGAACAATCCTCCTCCCGTGGTGTGAAAATGTCCGGATGTCATGGCCTGCCGCATCTGCGTTTCCAATTCGCCGTGCAATCTGGATACATCAATTCCTGATTTCTTGAAGGCCTGCAAATCTCTAATCGCAGACGCGGATAATTTCACGAGGTGCATATCCCACCCCCTCCATCCATTCCGAGATAAATTTCACCCTGTGCATGCCCGGTCCCTCTCTTGATCTGATATGCAATGCCGGATGCAAGTTTCAGTCATGCCCCCGCATTTCTCGCACCCTACAATCCATGCTGAGATGTTACATCTTCATCAAATTATGTCAAGCAAAATATAGCAATCAATATACATGATATTGCATGATCCGATCTCTCCCACACTGCCTCACCATGCTCTCCCGTCCACCAACATCCTTGACCCACGCCGGGAATGGCGGCAAGCATGGGGCATGGGTGACGAGCGCAGCATATTGATAACCGGCTGTTCCTCCGGCATCGGGCGGACTTGCGCGCTGGGGATGAAGGCGCGCGGGTGGCGG
>CAZXTT010000311.1:0-9110 GCA_964643775.1 uncultured Rhizobiaceae bacterium
GGCGAGGCCACGGCCGGCAACGCCGCCGCGCGGGAAGGCATTGCCCCGGCGGGCGAGCCCGTGAAGCGGGATGAAGCAGAGAACAATGGGAACAAACTGGTTGGTGGAACCTCTCTTTGAGCCACCCCATGCCTTGCGGCCCCGTGACAGGGGCTTGGGAATTGAGAAACCTGGAGTAGGATAAATGATCAAGCTGGAATGGAATGATTCTTTCGACACGGGCATCGAGCTCATCGACAAGCAGCACCAGATACTGGTGCGCGCCATCAACCTGCTGGGCATGGCCGTGGAGCGCGGCAGCGACAAGGAGCTGATGGATGCAATTTTCGATACCCTGACTGACTATACCGCCACTCATTTCGCCGACGAGGAGCGCATCTTCGACGCCGCGGGCTTCCCGGAATCGCAGGAGCACAAGCAGACCCACCAGATGTTCCTGCAGCGGGTCCTGGAGCTCAAGGCGCATTTCGACCAGGGGGGAGACAATGCGCGCGAGGTGCTGACCTTCCTGGTGGACTGGCTGCAGAAGCACATCCTGGGTTCCGACCGCAAGTATATCCCCTACGTGCTGGGCGGCAATGGCGGCATGCGCATGACCGGCTGAGGCCATTCGGTCATAATAATCAATGCAGGGGGCGGTGCAGTTCACCGCCCCTTTTTCATGTGCAGGGCGGAATTGCCGTCACGGCGCTTGCTCCGGCGTAGCGTGCTTCCGTTGTCCGGGGGGTGAATGCCGCCGAAGGCGCGGGCGGTTGCTTCAAGGGTCTTGCGGGCGGCTGCGGCGTGGCCGGACAGCTCGCGCAGGGCGCTCACCTGGCGGCGGTCGGCGAGCAGCGAGATAACGAGGCGCAGGGGGTTCAGCCTGCCGTTTCGCCCCATGGAGCGGATGGCCGCCGGGGGCAGGGTGAAATCCAGCGGATCGACGATGGCGCGCAGGGCGATGAAGGGCAGGCGGTGAGCGCGGGCCACCTCGGCGATGGCGGCGCTTTCCATGTCGGCGGCCATGGCCTGGGCGCGGGCCCAGGCGGTGGCCTTGTCCAGATAGGATGTCAGGGGGTGCTCGAAGCTGGCCAGCGGGGCCTCGCTGATGCCGGCCAGCGGCGCGAGGCGCTCGACGGCGCGCCTGCGCCACGGGGTGGTGGTGGGAAAGGTTCGGCCGTCCGGCGCGTGGATGGCGGCCGGGACGACCAGCAGGCCGGGGCGCGCCTCGGCCATCAGGCCGCCCGCCATGCCGAAGCTCACAAGAGCGCTTGCCCCGCGGCGGACCAGCTCCTGGGCGGCCCTTGCGGCGCGCCGCGGGCCCATGCCGTGACAGGCCACGGCGACGCCGCGCATGTGGCGGCGCGCAATGCGCGCCTCGAGGCGCATGCCGCTGACTATTCCCACTGGCCGGGCCCTGGTCATCCGGGGTGTGCTCCCGATGAATGCATTGCGCCCCCGTGAAACGGCCACCCTACATGCCCCAGCGCACCTTGCGGTCGTTGGCCTGCCTGAGGGCGGCATAGCGGCCCAGCGCCCAGATGGGGAAATAGGCCGCGTAGCCATGATAGCGCAGGTAGAACACCTTGGGGAAGCCCACCGCGGTGTATAGATCCTCGCGCCAGCGCTCGTTTTGGCGCGGGGTCTGGTCGAGGTAGCGCACGGCGCGTTCCAGCGCCGGATCGTCCACCTCTCCGGCGGCCATCAGCGCCAGCATGGCCCAGGCGGTTTGCGAGGGGGTGGAGGCTCCTGGCGGCAGGTGGCGCTTGTCCGGCCAGTAGCTGCGCCCGTCCTCGCCCCAGCCGCCGTCCTCGCGTTGCCGGCTCTTGAGCCATTCCACGGCCTTCCTGATCCACGGCTGGCTCATGTCCTCGCCGCAGGCGTTGAGGGCGCACAGAACCGACCACGTGCCGTAGATGTAGTTGGTGCCCCAGCGGCCGAACCAGGAGCCGTCCTCCTCCTGGACGCTCCTGAGGTAGGCTATGGCGCGGCGGATGACCTCGTGGTCGGAGGGCATGCCGGTCTGGGCGAGGAAGGAGATGCAGCGGGCGGTGACGTCCTCGGTGGGCGGGTCGAGCAGCGCCCCGTGATCGGCGAAGGGTATGGAGTTGAGGAAGTCGGCGTCGTTGTCGATGTCGAAGGCCCCCCAGCCGCCGTTGGAGCTTTGCATGCCGATGATCCAGGTGACGGCGCGGCTTATGTGGGTGGCGTATTTCTCCTTGTCCACCCGGTGCAGCAGCATGCCAACGACGGCGGTGTCGTCGACGTCTGGGTAATGGTCGTTGCGATACTGGAAGGCCCAGCCGCCGGGGGGCAGGTCGGGGGCGTTGACCGCCCAGTCGCCCTTGACGCCGGTTATCTGCAGGCCGGCCAGCCAGTCACAGGCGGCGCGCAGGCGCTCGTCGTCGGCTCCCACCCCGGCCTCGAGAAGGGCGTGGGCGGCCAGGGCGGTGTCCCACACCGGCGACAGGCAGGGCTGGCAATAGCGGGGGCGGCCGTCACGCTTTTCCGGCGGCTCCACCAGCAGCTTGCGGATGGAGTTGCGCACCATCTCGTATTCGGGGTGTTCGGGAGGCACGCCCATGACATGCATGGCCATGAGCGAGTTGGCCATGGCCGGGAAGATGGCTCCCAGGCCGTCCAGCCCGTTGAGGCGCTCGCGGTAGAATTCCACCGCCCGCTCCAGCGCCTTGCGGCGGGTGGGCAGGCGCGGCAGGACGTGCTCCTCCAGCGGGTGGAGGATCCTGTCCAGGAACAGGAAGAACTCGCCCCACCTGGTGCCGGTTGGGTTGGTCTGCCACCTGGTGCGCACCTTTGGGGGGGTGCGGAACAGCTCCTGGCAGTGGGTGTTGGTGGGATTGACGGCGGTGGGGCGGTGGGCGGCGATGATGAGCAGGGGGGCGATGACGGTGCGCGACCAGTAGGAGATCTTCCAGATGTTCACGGGGAACCACCTGGGCATAAGCATCAGCTCCACCGGCATGGCGGGCACGCCGCGCCACGGTATCTGGCCGAAGAGGGCCAGTTGGTAGCGGGTGAAGACGTTGGACTTTTCCGCCCCGCCGTGGTCGAGGATGGCCCGGCGGGCGCGCTCCATGTGTTCGGCCCCAGGGTCGTCGCCCAGGACCTTCAGGGCGTAATAGGCCTTGACCGAGGCGGAGATGTCGAAATCACCCTCGTGGAACAGCGGCCAGCCGCCATGCTCCGGCGACTGGATGGAGCGGATGTATTCGCCGAGCTGGCTTTCTATTTGCGGCTCCGGGTCGCCTATGAAGTGGTTGAGCAGGATGTATTCCGCCGGGATGGTGGCGTCGGCCTCCAGCTCGTAGACGAAATGGCCGTCCGGCTGCTGCCTGGCGAGCAGGGCGTCGGCGGCCTCGGAGGCCAGGGCGCGCGCCGTTTCCACTGGTGGTATGGTGCTCATGCCGGTTCCCGGTTGTTTGCATTCGCCGTTTTTCGATTGAGGTGGTCATTTATCACTCATGGGAAGCTCGCGCCAGTGCCGCCATCCCGCATTCGCACAATCCTTTACCAGCCGTTCATTATTCCTTAGCCGGGCATTAACCCTGATGGGTCATTAATAGCCGTATTATGAAGTTCAGGTCAGTCATGTATGCGTCTGTGTGTTCCGTGTTGCTCGCCGCAAGCGCGGCTGCGCCGGCTCTCGCGGGCGCGCCGGAGGGCACGCCGGAGAACCCCAGTGCCAATGCCCTGGCCGTGAAGGCCGTTGCCACGCTGACGAACGGCGACGCCAAGGCCGCCGTGCTGCTGTTCAACGAAGCCATCGAAAGCCGCAAGCTGGATGCCGCGACGCTGGCCAATGCGCTGGTCAACCGGGCCCTGGCGCGCCAGAAGCTGGGGCATCACCACAAGGCGATCCTCGATTATTCGGCTGCCCTGAAGATCGACGCCATGGGGGCCCAGCGCCGCGCCGTGGCGCTATACAACCGCGGCCTCTCGTGGCGCGAGCTGGGCAAGCCGGCGCGCGCCATAGAGGATTTCACCGCCGCTTTGTTCTACGATCCGCGTTTCGCCCGCGGCTATTATTCGCGCGCCAACATACTGCATGCCTCCGGCCAGTACCTGTTCGCCCTGGCCGATTACGACAAGGCGCTGAAATACGGCTACGAGCGGCCATACCAGGCCCATTACGCCAAGGCCATGATCCTCGACGTGCTGGGGCGCAAGGGTGATGCGCGCGATGCCCTTTACGCGGCGCTGAAGAGCGAGCCCGGGTATTCCCCGGCCCGGCGCAAGCTGGCGGCGCTGCTCAAGGATGGTGGTGACAAGGGGGTAAGCTTCGCCGCGCTGGCCCCGGCCAGGGGGACGGGCAGGGCCAGTGGCAAGCGGCCGTCCACGCTGGTCACCGCCTCGATCAGCAGGAGCGGCGGCGCCGACCTGAACCTGCGCAAGCGGGAAGTGCCCGCCGCGGTGGCCCCGCCGGTGGCGCTGGGCAACGACCAGCCGCGCGAGCGGCAAGAGAAGAAAATGCCCGCGCCGGCGGGTGGCATGATGCTGGCCAAGGCGGAGAAGGCGGAGAAGGCGGAGAAGACGCCGGGGAAAGCCGCCGGCAAGAGCGCCGGAACGGCCACCCGGAACAAGGTCTTGGCTTCCGCCGGGGATGAAAAGCCGAAGAAGGCGGCGGTCAAGAGCGAAAGCGCCCGACTGGCGGTCATCCCGGCCAATGCCCCGGCGCCGGGGAAGAGGATAGTGGCCGGGAACAGGCATGAGGACAAGGGCGAAGCGGCCACGGAGCCCAAGGTCACCTATTCCGGCTGGGCCATACAGATTTCCTCGCAGCGCTCCGAGGATGGGGCGTGGAAGCACTGGAAGAAGCTGCAAGGCAAGGTGAAGCGGGTGGTCAGGGGGCCGAAGCCGGTGGTCATGAAGGCCGAGCTTCCCGGACGCGGCACCTATTACCGCCTGCGGCTGGTGGGCTTCGGCGACAACCGCAAGCTGGCCAACCGCCTGTGCAAGCGCCTGAAGCGGCGCGGCACGAGCTGCCTCGTGACGCGCGCCGGTTCCTGACCTGATCATAAGGACAGGCGGATCAAATAACCAGCAAGCGGGGCCCCTGCCGGAGCAGGGGCCCCTGTGTCGTTGGTGCGCCTTGCCAGTCAGCCCTGCTTGGCCTATTCACATGAAGGCGGCGGCAGTGGATTGCCGGATACAGGAACGGGCGGCATCGGAATGTTTGGCAGGCTGAGGGGATATTTCCTGGCGGGGCTGGTGGTGGTGGCGCCGCTGGCCATAACCATCTGGCTTGCCTGGTGGTTCGTGTCGATGTTTGACCGCTGGGTGAAGCCACTGATTCCGGACATCTACAACCCGGACAACTACCTGCCGTTCACCGTGCCCGGGGTGGGGCTGGTGTTCACCATCGTGGTGATAACCATGATAGGGGCTTTCGCCGCCAACCTCGTGGGGCGCTCGGTGATAGGCTGGTGGGAGCGCATTCTCGACCGCATGCCGGTGCTGCGCTCCATATACCGTGGCACCAAGCAGATATTCCACACCGCCCTGTCGCAGGGGACGCGCAACTTCAAGAGCGTGGCGCTGATCGAATATCCGCGCAAGGGAGTTTACGTCATCGCCTTCGTGGCGCGCGAGTTGGATTCGGGCGATATCGGGCTGGAGGCGGGCGAGGCCATGCTGGCCTGCTTCATGCCGACCACGCCCAACCCCACTTCCGGCTTCCTGTTCTTCGTTCACAAGAGCGAGGCGCGCATCATGGACATAACGGTGGAGGAAGGGGCCAAGCTGGTCATTTCCGCCGGGCTGGTGCTGCCGGGGGACAAGCCCCATGACGAAGCGCTGCTGGTGGAAGGCGGCGAGGTGGTGGGCAAGGTGAAGGACGGGGAACTGCCGGAGGACCTGGCGGAGCTGAAGGACGGCTCCGCGGGCAAGGGGGCCGCGGGCAAGGGTTCTTCCGGCGAGTGACGGCCGATTGCCCGGCAAGGGTGGTGTTTTCTACTCACCGATGATGATGGTGGCGGTGGCCAGCGCGGCTATGCCCTCTCCGCGGCCCGTGAAGCCCAGTTTTTCGCTGGTGGTGGCCTTTACCGAGACGCGCCCGGGCCCGATGCCGCACATGGCGGCGATGTTGCGGCGCATGGCCTCGACATGGGGGCGCAGCCTGGGGCGCTCGCATATTATGGTCAGGTCGCAGTGATTGATCCGGCCATTGCGCCCGGCGGCCAGTTTCACCGCGTGTTCGAGGAACAGGCGCGAGGGCGCGCCCTTCCACCTGTCGTCGGAGGGCGGGAAGTGGGCCCCTATGTCGCCCTCGGCCAGCGCGCCCAAGATGGCGTCAACCAGCGCGTGGATGGCGACGTCGGCGTCGGAATGGCCCTTGAGCGCCTTGTCGTGGGGGATGGTCACGCCGCACAGGGTGACGTGATCGCCTTCGGTGAAGGCATGGACGTCGAAGCCGTTGCCGGTTCTTATGTCGATCATGCGCCTGCCTCCGTTTCGGCCAGCCTGGAGCGCGCCCATTCGAGGTCGGCGGCGCTGGTTATCTTGCGGTTGCCGGGGTCGCCGGCGACCACCGCGACCCTCATCCCGGCCAGCTCGGCCACCGCGGCGTCGTCGGTGAGGTCGGTTTCTCCCCGCTCGCGGGCCCGGCGGTGGGCGGCGAGGATGGCGGGCAGGGGGAAGACCTGCGGCGTCTGGGCGGCGCGCAGGGAAGAGCGGTCGGGGGTGGCGGTTATCACGCCCGCGGCGTCCACCACCTTGATGGTATCGACCACCGGCAGGGCGGGGATGACGCCCTCGTGCTCATCCAGCGCGGCGAGCAGGCGGTCCACCAGGGCGGCGCTCACGAAGGGGCGGGCGGCGTCGTGGATCATGACGACATCCGGGGCCCGTTCGCCCAGCGCCGCCAGCGCCTCCAGCCCATTGGCCACGGAAAGCTGGCGGGTGGGGCCGCCGCCGGCGGGGGCGGGCAGCGCAAGCCCTCGCGTGGCCTGGGCGAACATGTCTTCATGGCCCGCGCCGATGACCACCAGCGCCATGTCCACCCGCGGGTGGGCGAGGAAGGCCTCCAGCGTGTGGCGGATGACGGCCTTGCCGCCGAGGTCGAGGTATTGCTTGGGCCTGTCGGCGCCGAGGCGCGTGCCGCTGCCGCCTGCCACTATGAGGGCCGCCGTGGTCATGGTAGGAAGTGCCTTTCACTGGCCGCGTGATCGTTCGCCGGCGAAAATATGCCGCTTGCCGGGCCGCGTAAAGGGGCCCCTGCGCGGGAGCGGGTAAACGGGTCTTCGGGAAAAAGGATGGCGATCGGCGTCATGAGCATGTCCGCGGGTTCCATGATAATGCGCAACCGCGTCCTGCTGGCGCCCATGGCGGGCATCACCGACGCGCCGTTTCGCGCCGCCGCGTGGCGGCACGGGGCGGGGCTGACCTTTTCGGAAATGGTGGCCGGGGAGGAGCTGGCGCGGGGGCGCAGGAAGGCCCTGCGGCGGGCCTTTTCGTCTTCCCGATGCGGCCCTGCGGCGGTGCAACTGGCAGGGCGCGAGCCCGGCGAGATGGAGGAGGCGGCGCGCATACTGAGCGGCATGGGGGCGCGGCTGATAGACATAAACATGGGCTGCCCGGCGCGCATGGTCACCGGCGGACGGTCGGGGGCGGCGCTGATGCGCGACGCCGACCGGGCGCTGGCCATCATAGAGGCGGTGGCGCGCGGGGCGGGGGAGGTGGCGGTGTCGGTGAAGATGCGCCTCGGCTGGGACGAAAACGAGATGAACGCGCCGCAGATCGCGCGGCTGGCGGAAGGGGCGGGGGCGCGCATGATAACGGTGCATGGGCGCACGCGGGCGCAGTTCTACGGGGGGCGCGCCGACTGGGCGGCGGTGCGGGCGGTGGTGGAGGCGGTGTCGGTGCCGGTGGTGGTCAACGGCGACATAGTGGACGCGGCCACGGCGCGCGCGGCGCTGGCCGCTTCCGGGGCGGCGGCGGTGATGGTGGGGCGCGCCTGCCGGGGGCGTCCGTGGCGGGCCGGGGAGATAGCAGCGGCGCTGGCGGGAGAGGAAAGGGCGGCCATGCCGCCGGCGGAGCAGGTGAGGGAGACGCTGCGCCTGCATGCCGACATGCTGGCCTTTCACGGGCCGGAGCATGGCCTGCGGGTGGCGCGCAAGCACATCGGCTGGGCGCTGGAGAACTGGCGGGACGAGGGCTGGCTTTCCGCGCAAGAGGCGCGCCGCTGGCGGGGCGCGCTGCTGCGCGAGGAGGACGCGGGGAAGGTGCGCGAAGGATTGCTGCGTCTGGGGGAGGCGATGCCGGCCGGGGAGGCGGGATGATTCGCGCCGGGAGATGCGCGGGAGGGGCGGCGGCGAATTTTTTTGCCAAAAGCATGCGCGCGCCTGTATATTCGCCGCTGTCGGTCGCGGGGGTGATTTTGCCGGCCCTTCGTGGACGCTGATGCGGGCGTCTTTGACGCCCCCGTGGATGGAATTCGTCAAAGCAGGTGTTCGGCCACATGTCCTTGCAGATACTCGATATCGCCCTTGCCGCCATCATGATCATCTCCGGCCTGCTGGCGCTGATGCGCGGCTTCACCCGCGAGGTGCTGTCGCTGCTGGCATGGGTGGTGGCGGGGCTTGCCGCATGGTGGGCGATCACCACCCCGGAGCTGGTGAATATCGCAAGGCAATATATCGAGCAGGAGAAGGTGGCGGTGATAGCGACCGGCGGGGCGGTGTTCCTGGTGGTGCTGATCGTCATGTCGCTGATCTCGGTGCGCATAGGCGACCTGGTGCTGGATTCGGCCATCGGCGCTTTCGACCGCACCCTGGGGCTGATATATGGACTGGCGCGGGGGTTGCTGCTGGTGGTCATAGCCTACATGTTCTACGTGTGGCTGGTGCCGCCGGAGAAGCACGAGGACTGGGTGCGCGATGCCGCCTCCCTGCCGCTTATACGCTCCACCGCACAGGCGGTGACCGGCTTCATGCCGCCCGACATAGCGCAGGTTCTGAACGACAAGCTGGAGCAGGGGCAAAGCGCGTCCGGGAAGGGCAACCCCATGCAGCCGTCATATGAAAAGGGTGACAAAACGCGTCTGGACAGCCTTATAGAAAGCCAGCAGAACAAGGCCCGGTAGGGCATGTCCGGGCCGGGCGGACAACGGCGGA
>CAZXTT010000312.1:0-6453 GCA_964643775.1 uncultured Rhizobiaceae bacterium
CCGACATGAGCCTCTGCGGCCGCATTTTCATTACTCATGAAAGCTCTCCATTCCTTGCTGGCGCGTCCCCTTACCTGGCGCATCCGATGGTGCGCCCACGCGCCTTCCCCTGTATACGTTGGTATTATGGTAAACGACGCAACGTCTACCTTGACTTTCGACAAATAACCGCCGTGGCATTGCGCATCATTTAACGATGAGCGGCCACGTTGCACCGCCGCCGGGCCTGTCCCCGGCGGCGGTCAATATTTTACAAGGTCCGCGACCGCGCTAATTGCCCGCCGACTTGAAGGTGTTTTCCACCAGCGGCTTGGCATCCACCTGCGGCACGTGGCACTGGTAGCAGAAATAGCGATTGCCGATGAGGTTCTTGTCGCTGGGATTGTTGGGATCCTTGAAATGGGTCTTGGAGATCATCGGCGCCTTTTCCGCCTTGTAGGTATCCGGCGAATGGCAGCGGAAGCAGGAATTCTCGTCCAGCGAGATGCGCTCCTTGTTGATCTTGTGCGGAATGGTCGGCGGCTGCAGCTTCCACGCCCGCTTGCGCCCGCCGGTAACCGTCTCCACCTTCTTCTTGTCGAACAGCTTGGCCGGAGCGGCCAGGTCCAGGTCGCCGCGCAGCGACTTTATTTCCGCGGCCCCCGCCGCCGCCGCGCCCGCGGCGAACATGGCGGCAATGCCGATTGCCAGGTATTTTTTCATGACTTCCTCCATCATGGTGCTTGCCTGATTGCTTCCTCTTGCGCCTTGTCAGCCCCTTCCCGGCTTGGCCCGGCCATCCGCTCGCGCGGCCACACGAGGCCAAAGGCGAAGACATCCTTTGCGCAGATATCCGCGCACCTGCCGCAGTTGGTGCACAGGCTGCTCAGCACTGCTGGCGGCAGCCCCTGCTTCATGCCCTGTTTCAAAGCCGGCGGCAGGATGCGCGGCTCCGGGCAAACCTCGAAACATTCCATGCAGTCGTCGCATGCCTCGCGCTTGTCAGAGCGCATGCGCACGAGCGAAAACTGACCAATGGCCGAATAGAGCGCCCCCATGGGGCACAGGTGCCCGCACCAGCCATGCTTGGCTATCAGCAGGTCATAGGCGAATATGCCGGCGATCACCGCCCATCCGGCCCCCATGCCGAATATCAGCCCGCGGTGCAGGATGGACACCGGGTTGACCAGCTCGTAGGCCAGCGAACCGGTGGCCAGCGCCAGCACCACCACCGCGGCGAGCATGAACCAGCGGGCATAATCGGGTATCTTGGCCGTCTCCCTGATGCCCAGCCGCCGCCGCAGCCAGTGCGCCGTGTCGGTGACGATGTTCATCGGGCACACCCAGGAGCAGAACACCCGCCCGCCGACCAGGGCATAGAACAGAACCACGATCAGCACCCCGATTACCGTGGTGGTGGTTATCCCGGCGATGCCACCGAACAGCATCTGCAGGAACACGATGGGCTCCACCATCGGCACCTTGTCGAACAGCAGCGACGAGGCCAGGTTGCCCTTCAGCACCCACACCCCGCCGATCGGCCCGGCGATGAACAGGGCGATTATCGCCACCTGCGAGATACGCCGCAGGATCAGCCACTTGTAGGCCCCGAACCAGCCCTTCTGGGCCACCGCGTCGTGTCCGAGCTCTTCGATCGGCGTGGCCATCACTTAGCCTCCTGAATGCCGCGATTGAGCACGCTGGCCGCTCCGCCCGAGGGCTTGCCGGCGGCATCTCCACCATCGGACGCCTTGTCCTTGCGGTAGATGCGGCCCGTGGAATAATCGTATTCCACCCCCTCCGGCAGGTTGAACTTGTGCTCCTTGTCCGGCGTCACCAGCGACTTGCCGCCATGCTTGGCCTTTTCCTCCCAGCCAAGGCGGTAGTGCCTGCCCAGTTGTCCCTTGGCCAGGCGCATGGGCAACACCTTGATCGCCTCGCGCTCGAGGATGCATGCCTTCTCGCACAGGCCGCAGCCGGTGCAGTATTCCGAATGCACCACCGGAATGAACAGGGCATGGCGGCCCGAACGCTTGTTGGGGATCAGATCCAGCGTTAGCGCCTTGCCGCGCACCGGGCAGACGTTGTAGCAGACCTCGCAACGCAGCCCCAGGAAGGCCACGCACGACTCCTGGTCGATGACCACCGCCAGCCCCATCTTCGCCTTCTCGATGTCGGTCAGCGAATGATCCAGCGCCCCCGTCGGGCAGTTGGGGATGCACGGAATATCCTCGCACATCTCGCACGGCCCGGTGCGGGCGATGAAATAGGGCGTGCCGGTGGCCGGGTTGTCACCTCCCAGCTCCGCCAGCTTGAGAATGCCATAGGGACAGTCCCGCACGCATATTCCGCAGCGCGTGCAGGCGGACAGGAACTTGTCCTCGTCCAGCGCCCCCGGCGGACGGATGAATTCCGCCGGCAGCGCCCGCGTCTGGCGGGCATGAACGCCCACCCCCAGGGCGAACAGGGACACCCCGCAGGCCGCCCTGGCCATGCCGGTTAGAAACCGTCTCCTGTTCACATTCTTCGCTGCCATCGCTCAACTCGCGGTTTTCAACTGCTCTTTCTGGCCACTCAAGCCTCAGGTTCGGTCACCTGTCGGCCACATGGATGAAACCGGCCCGGAAGCTCCCCGGAACCGGGACGTCCCGAAGGACGCCCCGGCAAGCAAGGGAGTGGAGAGCTCCCCGCGCGCCCGCCTCAGACCTTGACGATCTTGCAGGCGCACTTCTTGTAGTCGGTCTCCTTCGACAGCGGGTCGGTCTGGTCGAGCGTGAGCTTGTTGACCAGCCGTCCGGCGTCGAACCACGGCACGAACACCAGGCCCTCCGGCGGAACGTTGCGGCCGCGGGTCTCCACGCGGGTGACAATCTCGCCACGGCGCGTGATCACCTTGACCTTGGAGCCGTTGCGCAGCTTGCGCTTCTTGGCGTCCTTCTTGTTCATGTAGACCTTGGCGTCCGGCATGGCGCGATAGAGCTCCGGCACGCGCCGCGTCATCGAACCGGAATGCCAGTGCTCGAGCACGCGGCCGGTGCACAGCCACAGGTCGTACTCGTTGTCCGGCGGCTCGGCGGCCGGCTCGTAGGGAGCGAAGATGATGTTCGCCTTGCCGTCCGGCTTGCCGTAGAAGTAGACCTCGCCGTCCTTGGCGTCCGGCTTGACCATCTTGACGATCGGGTCGTAACCGGCCCGGAAGCGCCACAGCGTCTCCTTGCCGTCGATGACCGGCCAGCGCATGCCGCGCACCTTGTGATACTCGTCGTATGGAGCCATCTGGTGACCGGGCTTCGGACCCTTCCACTGGAAGATGCGGTACTCCTCGAACAGGCCCTTCTGCAGGTAGAAGCCGAAGTGGGCGGACTCGTCGTTGTCATACTCGTTGCCGCGCTCGTCCTTGACCTTGCCGGGAGCCGGGAACTTGTTCACCTGGCCGTTGGCATAGAGCACATCATAGAGGGTCTTGCCCTTGTACTCGGGAGCCTTCTCCAAGAGCTCGGCGGGCCACACGTCGTCCACCTTCACATACTTGGAGAACTCGACGATCTGCCACACGTCGGACTTCGCCTCGCCCGGCGCCTTGACCTGCTGACGCCAGAACTGGGTGCGCCGCTCGGAGTTGCCATAGGCGCCTTCCTTCTCCGCCCACATGGCCGTCGGCAGCACCAGGTCGGCGCCCATCGCCGAGACGGTGGGATAGGGGTCGGAAACGATGATGAAGTTGTCCGGGTTGCGCCAGCCGGGCCAGCTTTCGTTGTTGAAGTTGGCCGCCGCCTGCAGGTTGTTGTTGCACATCACCCAGAAGACATTCATCTTGCCGTCGTGCAGCGCCCGGTGCATGGCCACCGCGTGGATGAGCGTCTTGCCCAGCGGCTTGCCGGTGATGTCCGGCTGATCCTTGCCGTCCATCTTGCCGTTGGCGCGCGGAATGGTGCCCGGAGGCAGCTTCCACACCTTCTCGGCATACTTGCAGTGGGCGTCCTTCTTGGTGACGAGATCCGCCGGCAGACGGTGGGTGAAGGTGCCCACCTCGCGCGCCGTGCCGCAGGCCGAGGGCTGACCGGTGAGCGAGAACGGCGAGTTGCCGGGCTGGGCGATCTTGCCCATCAGCAGGTGGATGTTATAGACCAGCCCGTTCACCCACACGCCGCGCGTGTGCTGGTTGAAGCCCATGGTCCAGAAGGACGCCACCTTGCGCTTCGGATCGGCATACTGCTCGGCCAGCTTGATGAGCTGATCCTTGGGCACGCCGGAGAGCTTCGAGGCATAGTCGGCGGTATACTTGGCCACGCTCTTCTTGTACTCGTCGAAGCTGATCTTGGTCAGCTTGCCCTTGGCGCGGTTCTTGGCCGCCTTTTCGCGCGGATCGTTGGCGCGCAGGCCATAGCCGATGTCGGTGGGCGTCTTGGTGAAGTTGACGTGCTTCTCCACGAACTCCTTGTTGTAGGTGCCCTTCTCGATGATGTAGTTGGCTATGAAGTTGGCGATCGCCAGGTCGGTCTGCGGATTGAACACGATGCCGTTGTCGGCCAGCTCGAAGCAGCGATGGCGGAAGGTGGACAGCACGTGCACCTGCGCCCCCTTCTTGGTCAGGCGCGTGTTGGTGATGCGCGACCACAGGATGGGGTGCATCTCCGCCATGTTGGAGCCCCACAGCACGAAGGTATCGGCCGCCTCGATGTCGTCATAGCAGCCCGCCGGCTCGTCGATGCCGAAGGCGCGCATGAAGGCGCCCACCGCGGAAGCCATGCAGTGACGCGCGTTGGGCTCCAGCGAGTTGGAGCGGAAACCGGCCTTGATGAGCTTCTGGGCGGCATAGCCTTCCCACACCGTCCACTGGCCGGAGCCGAACATGCCGATGCCCTTCGGGCCCTTCTTCTTGCGCGCCTCGACGAACTTCTCGGCCATGATCTTGAAGGCCTCCTCCCAGGAGACTTCCTCGAACTGGCCGTTCTTGTCGAACTTGCCGTTCTTCTTGCGCAGCAGCGGCTTGGTCAGGCGGTCGGCGCCATACATGACCTTGGTCAGGAAGTAGCCCTTGATGCAGTTCAGGCCCTTGTTGACCGGCGCGTCCGGGTCGCCCTGGGTGGCCACCACGCGGCCATCCTTGACGCCCACCAGCACCGAGCAGCCGGTGCCGCAGAAACGGCAGGCGATCTTGTCCCAGCGCAGGCCATCATCGCCCGCCTGCGCCGTCGATACGGCGGGAGCGGAAATGCCCGCCGTCGCGGCCGCCGCGGCGACCGCTTGCGTCTTGATGAAATCACGTCGGTTCATTGACATGGTCTTCCTCCTTGCACCCTCGTGTGCTTGCTAATGCTCATGCATCCTCAGATACGGTTTCAGCCTCGCGCGTGCCGCTGTCCTCGAAATACTCGTAGATCAGGGCCACGTTGATCACCCCGGGATAATTGTTCAGATCCATGATGGTCTGGCTCATTACATCCCGGCTCGGAGTGTCGATCAGCACCACCAGCTTGCCGTTCTCCGCCGCCGGAATCTCGCACTCCTCGCGCTCCTCGATGGCGGCCTTCACCTCCTCCATCTTTTCCGGCCTGGCATATACGACCAGCGAGCAAATGCTCATGCTGCCTGCTCCTTCCTGTTGCCCGGGCGGCTCGCGCCCTCGACGCCCTCGACAATCACAATGGCCGCCTTCGGGCAGCGCCCGATGCACTCCCCGCAGCCATTGCACTCATCCGCCTCTATCCATGCCCGGTAGATGCCTCCCGGCATGGGGCGGAAACGGATCGCCCGCTCCTCGCAGGCCGATTCGCACATCCGGCAACTGACGCCGGAAAATTCAATGCAGCTCTCTTCGCTGATCTCCATGCGCCAGGGAAAGCGCCACTCGCCTTCCTCCACCGCCGCCAGCAGCGACTTGTCCAGCGCCCCGCTGCCACATGCCGCTATGCAGGCGGCGCAAAAGGTGCAGTGGCTCTTTTCCAGCTCCAGCAGCGGCGCGCCGCCCCGGTCGGCGCGCAACACCCCGGTCTCGCCGGCGCAGGCGGCGATGCATTCGCCGCAGCCATCGCACAATTCCATGAAGCGCGTCTCATCGACGGCGGCAGGCGGCCGGCGCACATCTCCCTGCCCCGTCAGGGAGCGGAACAACTGCCTGCGTGTTACCGCCTGGTTCATAAGGCCTCCCGAAGCCTCCTGTTCCCGCGCCGCCCGGCGGACCATACCGCCTTGCATCCGCCTCAACGCCTGCCCGCCGCCAGCGCGCCCTGCCCGTCCCGCCGAACGCTCATCATCAGCGTCCCTCGCCCGACCAGCGTTCATCGCCCGGCCTTGCTCGGCTTCGCTCTTCGCTCAGCTCAGCTCATTGCCCGGCTCTTCCCCGCCCTCTCCCCCGTGGAAGGCAGGCGGACGGCGCATGCGCGCTTCTCGACGGCTGCGACTCTCGATTATTTGACAAATACCGGCCTTGACTTTTGTTAAGCACCCATTGGAGTCAATTGTCGCACATGA
>CAZXTT010000313.1:0-26774 GCA_964643775.1 uncultured Rhizobiaceae bacterium
AAGCCCGTTTCAGCACAAGATTTTTAAGAGGGGTGCGCCCATGTCCAGCGAACAGACTTCCGCCCGTCATGCGAAGGTGGTGATCATCGGCTCCGGCCCGGCAGGCTATACCGCCGGCATCTATGCCGCGCGCGCCATGCTCGAGCCATTGCTCATTACCGGCATGCAGCCCGGCGGGCAGCTGACCATCACCACGGAAGTGGAGAACTACCCCGGCTTCGCCGAGCCGCCGCAGGGCCCGTGGCTGATGGAGCAGATGCGCGAACAGGCCGAGAAGATGGGCGCGGCCATCATCTCCGACCACATAACGGAAGTCGATCTCGACAGCCGCCCCTTCCGCCTCAAGGGCGACGGCGGGCAGGAATATACCTGCGACGCCCTGATAATAGCCACCGGCGCCCAGGCCATGTGGCTGGGGCTGGAATCGGAGGAGAAGTTCAAGGGCTTCGGCGTCTCCGCCTGCG
This sequence comes from uncultured Rhizobiaceae bacterium, assembly GCA_964643775.1. Classification (GTDB taxonomy): domain Bacteria; phylum Pseudomonadota; class Alphaproteobacteria; order Rhizobiales; family Aestuariivirgaceae; genus Thermopetrobacter. The sequence continues at coordinate 465 of CAZXTT010000313.1, forward strand.
CCACCTGCGATGGCTTCTTCTACCGCGGCAAGAAGGTCATCGTGGTCGGCGGCGGCAACACGGCGGTCGAGGAGGCCATCTTCCTCACCAACTTCGCCAGCGAGGTGTTCCTCGTCCATCGCCGCGACGAGCTGCGGGCCGAGAAGGTGCTGCAAAAGCGCGTCATGGACAATCCCAAGGTCACCATCCTGTGGGACACGGTGATCGAGGAGATACTGGGCGAGGAGATGCCCAAGAGCGTCACCGGCGTGAAGCTGCGCAACGTCAAGACCGGCGAGATAACCAGGATGGGCATCGACGGCGTGTTCATCGCCATCGGCCACAAGCCCTCCACCGGCATGTTCGAGGGCAAGCTGGAGCTGCTGCCCGGCGGCTACATAAAGACCGCCTGCGATTCCACCGCCACCTCGGTGCCCGGCGTCTTCGCCGCCGGCGACGTGGCCGACCCCGTCTACAAGCAGGCGGTCACCGCCGCCGGCATGGGCTGCATGGCGGCGCTGGAGGCGGAGCGCTTTCTGGTGGAAGAGGAGGGGTGATCCACCCTGCGTGCGAGGCAGGCCGATTGGCCGCCTGAACATCGCCTGTGGCATTTTCATTGCTTTCTCTCCGCCGACGGCTTTAATATGCAAAAAGCCATATATGTTGCGGAGGGAACGAGACGATGAGTGGCGACAGGGCTTCGTCGGGGCCGTCGAGGCGCGGATTTCTGACACTTGCCGGCGCGGCGGCGGCTGGCGGCATGGCCTCCGGGGCCAGTGCCGCGGCTGATGCTTCTCCTTATGTGAGCGGCCCGCTGGCCCGCCCCGCGCCATTGCATGAGCCCAGGGGGCCGCGCTGCCTGGTGATCGGCGGCGGCTGGGCCGGGCTTACGCTGGCCAAGTACCTGAAGAAACAGGCCCCCGATTTCGACGTGGTGCTGGTCGAGCCTTCGTCGCTGTTCTTCTCCTGCCCGCTGTCCAACCTGTGGCTGGGCGAGGTGATAGACCTCGGCCTGCTCACCCATTCATACGTCGATGCCGCCCGCGCCGCTGGTTACCGCTGGCTTCAGGCCATGCTGGTGGATGTCGACCGCCACAAGCGCCGCGCCTTCACCAGCGCCGGCTACATAGATTACGACTGGCTGGTTCTCGCCCCCGGCATAGACTATCACTACCCGTCGCTGGGCGTGAACGACCCGGCGGAACAGGCCATGCTGGCCACTCACTGGCCGGCCGGCTTTCGCCCCGGCTCGGAACACCTGTCGCTGAAGGCCAAGCTGGAGGATTTCGAGGAGGGGATATTCCTGCTCAACGTGCCGCCGGGCAATTACCGCTGTTATTCCGGCCCCTATGAGCGCGCCTGCATAATAGCCGGGTGGATGAAGCGGGAGGGCATAAAGGGCAAGGTGGTTCTGCTCGACCCCCACGAGCGCCCGGCCATCAAGGCCGACGGCTTCCTCGCCGCCTTCGAGCGCTTCCACAAGGATCACCTGGAATATGTCACCGGCGTCGAGATAAGCGGCGTCGATGTCGGCAAGCGCGTGGTGCGCACCGAGTTCGACGAATATCCCTTCACCGACGCGGCCATCTATCCACGCGTGCGCGCGGCGCGGCTGATCGAGCAACTGGGACTGGCCAGGGAGGATTCCCGCCAGTTCGAGGCCGACATCGACCCGCTGAAATACAACATCCGCGGCGACGAGCGGGTTTACGTGCTGGGCGATGCCCGCCCCATGCCGTTTTCCAAGTCGGCCAACACCGCCTACACCGAGGCCCAATACGTGGCCCGCCTTATCGCCGCCCGCGCCAGGGGAGAGGACGTGGCATGGGAAAGCCCGGTGACCAGTTGCCATTCAATGGTCAGCCTCGATCCGCCCATGTCCATCTCCATCGAGTCGAGATACAGCCACGATGGCAATGGCAAGAACTGGGGCTTCGCCAGCGTCAAGCTGGTGGAGGAGCCATCCGAGGGGCTGGGCATGGCCAACGTGGAGTGGGGCAAGGGCCTGTTCCGCGATCTGTTTTCCTGAAAACACCAGATGATAAAAGGAGCGGGCCTGCGGCATGGGCGGCGACATCAACTCCAGACGCGGCTTTCTGAAACTGTGCGCCGCCAGCGCCGGGGCGGGCATGCTGCCGCGCTTTACCTGGGCCATGGAAGACGCCCCGCGCACCCGGCTGACAGACGCTTCCGGCCAGCCGCTGAAGGCCTCGTCCATCAGGGAGCACGAGAACTGGGCCTTTGCCTACCCTTACGTATCCACCCCGGTGCTGCTCATGCGCCTCGATGACCCCACGCCCCGGCAGGCACTGATCTACGGGCGTGGCGCGCGGCCCTATTACTGGCCCGGTGGCGTCGGGCCACAACGCACCATCGTCGCCTACGTGGCCATCTGCTCCCATCAATTGTCCTACAATTCGCCTGCCGTCAGCTACCTGAGCTATCACCGCACCCGCAACAGAATGAGCCGCCACGGCCGCGCCATCACCTGCTGCGTGCATGGCTCGGTATATGATCCGGCCCTCGGCGGCCAGGTGCTCAGCGGCCCCGCTCCCTTTCCCCTGGCGGCGGTGGTGCTGGAGCATGACGAAAAGACCGACGGCCTGACCGCCAGCGGGCTGGTCGGCACTTTCCTCCACCGCGATTTCTTCCGCGCCCACCGCCGCGACCTGCGCAAGGCATACGGCCGCAAGGGCTACCGCGAGGAAGTGGGCGAAACCACCACCGCCATGCCGCTGGAGCAATGGACGAAGCTCGTCACCCGTTGCTGAGGGATGCCCCACCATGGGCCGCAAGGCTTCCGCTGGGCTGCATGACAAAGATAATTCGCTTTGGAGAAGCGCCAATGGCGATTTCCCGCCATTGGGCGCTTCCTTGCCATTCTTTTCGCAACCAGTTGATTGTCAAGGGCGGCCCTGCGGGCCGTCGCCGAAGGCGATTTCACCCTTGACAATCAACTGGTTGTGAAAAACCTTAAGCCCCCTGCAGCTCCAGCCCCATCAGCCGCGCCGCCGCCTTTTTCGTTTCCTCCGGCGTTCCGGCGGCCGGCACCTTCAGCCAGCCCTCGGCTTCCCCTGGTGCTTGCGCCAGTTGCATTTCCACCACTTCCGGCGTCGCGTCCGAGGCGTCGCGCAGCCGTCTGGCCGCGCGCTTTTTCAGCACCTCGGCGGGCGCTTCCAGCCACAGGCCGGTGAAGCGCGCCCCCGCCTCTCGCGCCGCTTCCTCGATGGCGGCCCTCTCCCGATCCTTGAGAAACACCGCATCGACGATCACCGGCCAGCCGGAGCGGGCCGCGCGGCGCGCCTTGTCGATGATGCGCCGGTAAACGGCGTCCGATGCTTCCTGGGTGTAATGCTCCGGCCCGAGGCGGGTGAATTCGTCCACCCCGGCCATCATCTTGCGCTCCACATCGGAGCGCACGTGCGCCGCTCCCGGCCCCGGCGCCAGATAGGGGGCCAGCGCCGCCGCCAGTGTCGTCTTGCCGCTGCCCGACAGGCCGCCGACGGCGATGACATGCCCCGTGACGGCCGCCGCGCAGGCATTGGCGGTATCGACGAAGGCGCGCGCCGCCTGCTGCTTCTCCCGCCGCTCCCGCCCCTGTTTCTGGCCCGCGAGGTCAAGGGTGACCATGGCGCGGATGGCCGCCCGGCAGGCGCAGAACAGGCCGGTCAGCCCAAGGCCGGAGAAATTCTCCGCCTCGCCGATGAATTGCAGCCACCAGTTCAACACCCGGTTGGCCGCCCGCCGGTGGCCGCGATGCACCAGATCCATGAGCAGGAAGGCGAGGTCGTGCAATATGTCCACCGTCGCCAGCCGCTCGGAAAACTCCAGGGCGTCGAACAGCATGGGCCGCGCCCCCACCAGCACGATGTTGCCAAGGTGCAGATCGCCATGGCAGCGGCGCACGTATCCGGCGCGGGCCCGCTCCTCCAGCAGGCCGGCGCGCTCGCCCGTCATCTCCTCCAGCCGCGCCGGCAAGCCGCCCTCGCTCAGCCTGCTTTCGCGCAATTCCTCCAGCGTCTGCCCGATGCTCGCCAGCCCGCCCATCTCGCGGTTCACCAGCGCCGCCGCGTGGCTGTCGGCCACCACCTTCGCCAGTTCGCGCAGCAGCTCGTCGTCCAGCTTCCCCCCGGCGTCGGCGATCGAGGCCAGTATGTCATCGCGCGAGAAACGCCGCATGCGCACCAGCCATTCCACCACTTCCCCCGCGCCGTCCAGCGCCAGCTCTCCGCTCCCGCCCCGCGTCACCCGGCTGATGCCGAGATAGAGCAGCGGCGAGAAGCGGCGGTTTATGTCCAGCTCGCGCTGGCAGAAGCGGCGGCGCGCGTCGAGGGTGGAAAAATCGAGATAGGGCAGGCGCACCGCCTTCTTCATCTTCAGCGCCAGGTCGCCGCACAGGAAGACATGCGAGATATGCGTCTCCAGCCGCTCGACCCTTTGGCAGCCCCCGCCCCACGAAGCGGGGCTGGAGAGGAAATCCACCACCTCGGACTGTATGTCATGATCATGTGTCATGGCCTGCTCCCGTGGTGGCTGTTTCATCTTTCACCCGGCCTGCCGCGGCGGCGCCGGCCAGTGAAAAATATCAGGTTGATGAGAATATTCGAAATACCTAACACACTTGACGCAGATCAATGAAAACCCGTCTCTACTGACATAGGGTTTCGATCACGCAAGAAAAGGGGCGGTGGGATCTGCCGAGAAAGCCAGCTGTCGCTTCGTTCCCCCCACTTTCCGTTGGAAACTGCCGCCCCTGCTTCTCAAGCGCCCGGTTTTTCCGCGGCGCTTTTTTGTTGCCCCGGTTTTTGCCGTATGGCGGCCGTGATGATAGGCTGTTAATGTCATCGGGGACAACGGTTTGCCGCCATCAGGGGAACGGCCGCCATGAACCGGCAGCTCATCAACAAACTGCCCAGGCATCTGCAACACTGCGCCGAATGCCCGGCCATTACCGGCGGCATTTGCGATGGCCTGGATGAACAGGCCCTGAGCGACCTCTCGGCCATGGCCCATCACCGCACCGTCGCCGCCGGGCAGGTTATCTTCTCCGAGGGCGAAAGCCCCGCCTGCGTGGCCAATATCCTCTCCGGCACCATAAAGCTGACCAAGGCGCTGGCCGACGGCCGCCAGCAGATCGTCGGCATCCTGTTCCCGCCCGATTTCCTCGGCCGCGCCCACGGCGGGCCCAGCACCTACATGGCCGAGGCGGCGACGGAAGTGGAACTGTGCTGCTATCCGCCGGAAGACTTCCTGCGCCTGATGGAAAAACACCCCTGCCTCGAGCGCCGCCTGCATGACAAGACGCTGGACGAACTGGACGCGGCGCGTGAATGGATGGTTCTGCTGGGCCGCAAGACGGCGCGCGAGAAGGTGGCCTCGTTCCTCTTCATGCTGGCGCGGCGCGCCTGGAAGGCCGGTTGTGCCGGCGAGGACGGACAGACGCTGTTCCATCTTTCCCTGCGCCGCGCCGACATGGCCGACTATCTCGGCCTGACCATAGAAACAGTTTCCCGCCAGATAACCAAGCTGCGCGGCGAAGGGCTGATAGTGGCCGAGGGCCACGGCTACATGCGCGTCCCCGGCCTCGCCGCGCTGGCCCGGGCGGCGGGGCAGGACGAGGCGGACATCAGGTAAACCATGGCATTGCCGGCGGCAAATGCTCTATAGATCTGCGCATGGCACACAATCGCACATCCGGCCCCATCCGCCCGCTCGGCATGGAGGAGCCAAGGGCGGCCACCCTGCGCCCCGATCCGCTGGCCGCCGCCGAACAGGGGCAACGGGCGCTCGCCTCGCTGCGCCCGGCCATGCCGCCTTTCGCCGATTTCACGCCGCGCCGCCACGAGCGCCCGCAAAAGCTGGAGGGCGGGCGGCCCTTCCGGCTGGTGTCGGATTTCACCCCGCGCGGCGATCAGCCGGCGGCCATCGAGGCGCTGGTGGAGGGGCTGAACGACGGCGAGGTCAACCAGGTGCTGCTGGGGGTGACCGGCTCGGGCAAGACCTACACCATGGCCAAGGTCATAGAGGCCACCCAGCGCCCGGCCCTGATAATGGCCCACAACAAGACGCTGGCCGCCCAGCTCTATGGCGAGTTCAAGCGCTTCTTTCCCGACAACGCGGTGGAATATTTCGTCTCCTACTACGATTACTACCAGCCGGAAGCATACGTGCCGCGCACCGATACCTACATCGAGAAGGACAGCGCCATAAACGAGCAGATAGACCGCATGCGCCACGCCGCCACCCGCGCCCTGCTGGAGCGCGACGACGTGATCGTCGTGGCCTCGGTGTCGTGCATCTACGGCATAGGCGACGTGGAAACCTATGCCGCCATGTCATTGACCCTGAAAAGCGGCGGCCAGATGGCCCAGAAGGCCATCATGGACGAGCTGATAAACCTGCAATACCAGCGCAATGACGCCAATTTCGTCCGCGGGACGTTCCGCGTGCGCGGCGATGTCATCGAGATCTGGCCCTCGCACCTGGAGGAGCGCGCATGGCGGCTCTCCATGTTCGGCGACGAGATCGAGGAGATAAGCGAGTTCGACCCCCTGACGGGCCGCCGCAGCGCCGTGCTGGAAGAGGCGCGGGTATACGCCAACTCCCATTACGTGACGCCGCGCCCGGCCCTCGAGCAGGCCATATCCGGCATCAAGGAAGAGCTGCGCCGGCGGCTGGATGAATATCACCGCGCCGGGCGGGTGCTGGAGGCGCAAAGGCTGGAGCAGCGCACCCTGTTCGACATGGAGATGATGCTGGCCACCGGCTCCTGCTCCGGCATCGAGAACTACTCGCGCCACCTCACCGGGCGCGCCCCGGGCGAGCCGCCGCCCACCCTGTTCGAATACCTGCCGGACAACGCCCTGGTATTCGTCGATGAAAGCCACGTCACGGTGCCGCAGATAGGCGGCATGTTCCGCGGCGACTTCAACCGCAAGGCGACGCTGGCCGAATACGGCTTTCGCCTGCCCTCGTGCGTGGACAACCGCCCGCTGCGCTTCGAGGAATGGGACATCATGCGCCCGCAGACCATATTCGTCTCCGCCACGCCGGGGCCGTGGGAGCTGGAGCAGACCGGCGGCGAGTTCGTCGAGCAGGTCATCCGCCCCACCGGGCTGGTCGATCCGGAGGTGATCGTGCGCCCCTGCGCCCACCAGGTGGACGACCTGATGGCCGAATGCCGGATGGTGGCGGAAAAGGGCCAGCGCGCCCTGGTCACCGTGCTGACCAAGAAGATGGCCGAGGACCTGAGCGAATACATGCATGAACAGGGCATCCGGGTGCGCTACATGCACTCGGACGTCGATACCATCGAGCGCATCGAGATAATCCGCGACCTGCGGCTGGGAGTGTTCGACGTGCTGGTGGGCATCAACCTGCTGCGCGAGGGGCTGGACATACCCGAATGCGCGCTGGTGGCCATTCTCGATGCCGACAAGGAGGGCTTCCTGCGCTCCGAAACCTCGCTCATCCAGACCTTTGGCCGCGCCGCGCGCAATGTCGAGGGCCGCGTCATATGCTACGCCGACAGGATGACCGGCTCGCTGGAGCGCGCCATCGGCGAAACCAGGCGCCGCCGCGAAAAGCAGATGAAGTGGAACGCCGAACACGGCATCACGCCGGAGACGGTGAAGCGCAACATCAGCGACATAATAGACAACAGCCCCTACGAGGGCATGACCGGCGGCAAGGGCAAGCGTGGCGGCAAGGGCAAACCTGCCGCGGCGGGCCACAACCTCGAGCAGGCCATAGCCGAGCTGGAAAAGCGCATGCGCGAGGCCGCCGCCAACCTCGAGTTCGAGGAAGCCGCCCGCCTGCGCGACGAGGCCCGGGACTTGCGCGAAATGCTGATGAACACCATGGAGGGGCCGGTCGCGGAAACGGGTAATATCAACTGATCCGGGAACAGGCCCCGATCAGACCCTGGGCCATTTCCTCTTTTCGGGCCCGCTCCCGGTCATCGAATCCGGGAGGCGTGGACTTTCATTATCGTGCGCTCCCATTCGTCCACGCCGCGGGCGGCGGAGAATTCCATGGCCCGCCTCTGGCGCGGGGCGGGGTCGCCGGGGTTGGCCAGCCACTGATCGAGCGCCCTTGCCATGGCCGCGCCGCCGGTTACCGGAACCAGCGTCCCCAGCCGCTCGTCACCGCCCAGTATCTCGCGCGGGCCGGGGGTGTCGGTGGCGGCCACCGGCAGCCCGGCGGCCAGCGCCTCGACCACCACGTTGCCGAATGATTCCGTGCGCGAGGGGAGGGCCAGCACCCTGGCCCGTGACAGGAATGGCCAGACGTCGCCCTGCCAGCCTGCAAATTCTACCCTTGATGAAATATCGAGGCTTTCCGCCAGCTCCTCCAGCGTGGCGCGCATGGGGCCGTCGCCGAGGATGGTCAGGCGGGCGTCGGGTGTTTCCATCATGGCGAAGGCCTTGAGCAGCAGGCCAAAGCCCTTTTCCCGCGACAGCCGCCCGATGGCCAGCACGCGCGGCGGGCGCCCGGCGAGATCGGAGGCATCGGGCAGAGGATCCGGCAGGGCCACGGGGTTGTATATGCGCAGGGTCTTTTCCGCCTGCGCTCCCCAGCGCTCCACCAGCTCGTCGCGCAGCGCATCGGATACCGCCACCACGGCGGCGGAGCGGCGCGAGATCATCGGCATCAGCCGCCATGCCAGGTGGGTCAGCCGCCCGCTGCGCCATTCCTCGAAACCGTGAAAGGCGGAGATCAGGCGCGTGCCGGTGCCCGCCGCCGCCAGCGCCAGTTTCAGCGGGCTGGCCCCTATGGCCGCCAGCGCCACCTGTGGCCGCCAGCGCCTCACGAGGGCGCGCAGGCGCAGCACCTGGCCCGCGTGGCCGCCGCCCAGTATCTCGAAGCGCGCGCCGGGCGGCGGGGCGGGGCCGTTTTGCGCCTCGCCGTCCACCACCAGCATCACCTCGTGGCCACGCCGCGCCATCTCACCGGCCAGCAGCGCCCACACCCGCTCGCCGCCGCCATCGCACAGCGACGGGCAGTAGAACAACAGGCGCAATGTCTTTTCACCGTTCATGGAGGGGATCTTTACCATTTGAGCATAAACATTCTCTCAATGAGCGAAAAAACCGAAATCATCCGCCTGCGCCTCGACGCGGCGCGGCTTTGCCGCTGGCATCTGTGGCTGATCGACGGGCTGCGCGCCATCGGGGGCGCGGGGTTGTGCGTCGAACTGGTGAACATGCGCCCGCTGCCGCGCCCCATGATGGCCCTGCTGGCGCTGGAGAAGGCGCTCTATGGCGGCGGGCATGCGCTGGATCGTATCACCTCCGAAATGCTTCCCGCCGGGGCAGTGGAGCCATGCGGCGATCCCGCCCTTACCATATCGCTGGCCGGTGACGGGATAGGCGGCGGGAATGTAATGACGCCGCTCTTCGATGGCATGGCGGGCGAGGAAGGAGCGCTGAGCGCCGTCATCGACGGCCGCGCCCCGTGGCTGGAGGTGATGATGGATGGCCGCCGCGTGAGCGCTGGCCTGCCCGCCGTGGAAGAGCCGCGCATCGCCGGCCGGGCGCTCGACAACGTCATGGCCCGCGTGGCCGAAATGCTGGCGGCGGCGGCGCGGCGGCAACTGGCCGGCAAGGAGCCCTGCCCGCCGCCAACCGATGAACGGGCGCTCACCAAGCGGCAAGCCGGGGCGGGCGGCGCGGCGCGTTTCGCCCTCGCCTCGCTGGCGGCCAAGGCAACGGCCCGCATTGCGCGGCTGGCCGGTGGCGGCGGGGAGAAATGGCTGGTCGGATACCGGCGCATCGAGGCGGGCGGCGGCATGCGCGACAGCTTCCGCCTCGATGAAGAGGCCTACACCATCCTGCCCGACGACGGGCGGCGCTATTATGCCGACCCGTTCGTTTTCGTTCACGAGGGACGGCATTTCGTTTTCGTCGAGGAATACCCCTACGCCACCGGCAAGGGGGTCATTTCGGTGGCGGAACTGGATGAACGGGGAAATCCGGCCACCCCGCGCGTGGTCCTGGAGGAGCCCTTTCACCTCTCCTATCCGCATGTCTTCGCCCATGACGGCGAAATCTGGATGATCCCGGAGCAAGAGGCGGCAAGGCGCGTCACGCTATACCGCTGCCGCCACTTTCCCGACGAGTGGGAACCGGCCGACGTGCTGCTCGACGGCGTCAGCGCCTCCGACGCCACCGTCTGGCATGACGGCGGGCGCTGGTGGATGCTGGCGGCGACCCGCCCGCCCCATGCCTCCAGTTGGGATACCCTGTCCATCCACATGGCCGATGCATTGCAAGGCCCGTGGCGGGCCCACCCGGCCAACCCCGTGCTGACCGATGCCCGCGCCGCCCGCCCGGCGGGCGAGATGTTCTCCCGCGGCGGCGCGCTGTATCGCCCGGCCCAAGATTGCGCTGGTGGATACGGACGGGGAATTTCCCTGTGCCGTATCGGGAAGCTGGACGAGGAATGCTTCTTGCAAAGCGTCGAAAGAAACCTGCGGCCATCCCGCCACGCGGGGGTTCACACCCTCAACGCGGCGGGTGGGCTGGAGGTGGTGGATTTTTTCGGCCGCTGAGCGAAAGCCAAATTGTCTTGCCGCCTGCGCTGATATAGATTGCCACGCGGAGATTCACCTGCATCGAGCAAAAGGACGGACATGACCAGGATCCTGCTTGCCGAGGACGACGACGATCTGCGGATTTTCCTCAAGAAGGCGCTGGAACGCGCCGGTCACGAGGTGATTGCCTTTGCCGACGGTGCCCAGGCATGGGAGGCGCTGCGCAAGGAGAGCGTCGAGCTTCTCCTCACCGACATAGTAATGCCGGAGATGGACGGCATAGAGCTGGCCCGCAAGGGGGCCGAGCGCTATCCGCAAATGAAGATAATGTTCATCACCGGATTTGCCGCCGTGGCTCTCAACCCGGAGAACGAAGCTCCCAGGAACGCCCAGGTTCTGTCCAAGCCCTTCCACCTGCGCCAACTGGTGGACGAGATAGATCGCCTGATGGCCGCCTGATACCCCTTGCGCCGCGGCGCAAGGGCGGATATATCCACCCACGGATCAACTACGGGCGGTTAGCTCAGCGGTAGAGCACTACGTTGACATCGTAGGGGTCACTGGTTCGATCCCAGTACCGCCCACCATCCCCCCTTACTGCTTCCCCAGCTCTCGGAAAAACCTCCGCCCATCCCGCACGCCCCGCGGGGCCGTGAGCGAAACAGAATCCCTCAACATACGAGAAAGAATCTCGATCCAAGCCGCGCCTCAGCGCGGCGCAAGCGCGCGAATTGCGCGCCGGCGCCCCTGCGCCGCCCCCGCGGAGCGTTCGGCCGCAGGCCGTTAGCGTGAGCGAAACAGAATCCCTCAACATATGAGAAAGAATCTCGATCCAAGCCGCGCCCTGCGCGGCGCAAGCGCGCGACTGCGCGCCGGCGCTTATGCGCCGCCCCCGCGGAGCGTTCGGCCCGCAGGGCCGTTAGCGTGAGCGAAATAAAACCAAACCGCGCGCCCTGCGCGGCGCAAGCGCGCGAATTGCGCGCCGGCGCTTATGCGCCGCCCCCGCGGAGCGTTCGGCCCGCAGGGCCGTTAGCGTGAGCGAAACAGAATCCCTCAACATACGAGAAAGAATCTCGATCCAAGCCGCGCCTCAGCGCGGCGCAAGCGCGCGAATTGCGCGCCGGCGCTTATGCGCCGCCCCCGCGGAGCGTTCGGCCGCAGGCCGTTAGCGTGAGCGAAACAAAACCAAGCCGCGCCCCGCGCGGCGCCAGCGTGAGCGATAAATAACGAATCCTGTTGCCAAGTCATTTGTTTAGGCTTAGCCTGCTTTTCGCCTGATCAAGATCAAAGGGAGGTCACTCAAAATGAAAAAGGCACTTTTCGGCGCTGTTGCCGCCATTGGCATCGCCGCCGCTTCGTTTGCGTCCGCTCCGGCCAAGGCCGGCGACACCTTCATTTCCATCGGTACCGGTGGCGTGACGGGCGTTTACTACCCCACCGGCGGCGCTATCTGCCGCCTGGTCAACAAGGGCCGCAAGGAACATGGCATCCGCTGCTCGGCGGAATCCACCGGCGGCTCCATCTACAACATCAACACCATCCGCGCCGGCGAGCTGCAGTTCGGCGTCGCCCAGTCCGATTGGCAGTATCATGCCTATCACGGCACCTCGAAGTTCAAGGACAAGGGCCCGTTCAAGGATCTGCGCGCGGTGTTCTCCGTGCATGCCGAGCCGGTCACCATCATCGCCCGCGATGACGCCAACATAAAGAACCTGCCCGACCTGAAGGGCAAGCGCGTCAACATCGGCAACCCCGGTTCCGGCACCCTGGGCACCTGGGAAGTGATCGAGAAGACCATGGGCTGGAAGCGCTCCGACCTGAAGCTGGCCGCCCAGATGAAGTCTTCCGAGACGGGCGCGGCCCTGTGCGACAACAAGATCGACGCCTACTTCTGGCTGGTCGGCCATCCTTCCGCCCTGACCCAGGAGTCGCTGGCTTCCTGCGCGTCGCACCTGGTGCATGCCTGGACGCCGGAGATCGAGAAGCTGGTCAACGACACGCCTTATTACCGCAAGGCCGTCATCCCGGCGGGCATGTATAACAACAAGGAAGACATCAAGACCTTCGGCGTCGGCGCCACCTTCGTGACCAGCGCCAAGGTGCCCGACAAGGTGGTCTACACGGTCGTCAAGGCGGTGTTCGATAACTTCAAGCAGTTCCGCAAGCTGCACCCGGCATTCGCCAACCTGAAGCCGGAAGAGATGATCAAGGACGGCCTCTCCGCCCCGCTGCATCCGGGAGCGGTGAAATACTACAAGGAAAAGGGCTGGATGAAATAAGCTCTTGAGCATACCGGGCGGGCGGAAGGAACCATCCCTTCCGCCCGCTTGAAGTATGTGCATGCAACACCGGTGGGCCGGAGCCCGCGAACAATTTCAAAATGGCGTGGCCTCCCACCGGTTAACCGGGGAACAAGCATGCCCTTGCGCGGTGGCGGAAGGCGCATGAGGGGAGGATTATCATGTCAGACGTTCAGGTTATGTCCAAGGCCGAGGAGCTGGCCGCCGAAGTGGAAACCGGGGCGCGCAATCCGGTAGGCTGGCAACGGCAGCTCATTCCGGTCATCTGTTTCATTTGGGCGCTCTATCAGCTCTATATTTCCTCGCCCCTGCCATCGGATCTGACGGTGGCCACGGGGATCGAGTTTTTCCAGTTCATCGGCAACCTGTCGATCTCGCGCAAGATTCACCTGATGTTCGCGCTGGTGCTGGCCACCATGGCCTATCCGCTGTTCAAGGGCGCGGCGCGCGACCGCATCCCGGCTTATGACTGGCTGCTGCTGGTGCTCGGCGCGGGCACCATCCTTTACATGATCGTCATGGACACCAACATCGCCAACCGGGCCGGCGACTTCGCCCACCCGCAGGTGCGCTGGGACATGATGGTGGCGGTCACCGGCATCGCCATTCTCGCCGTGTCGGTCTACCGGGCGCTCGGCCTGCCGTTGGTGGTGGTGGCCGGCATCCTCATGGCCTATGCCTACATAGGCGGCGGCAACTGGGGCGGCGCGTCGTTCACCAAGGGCACCTGGCATTTCTGGATGCAGGAGGAGGGCGTCTTCGGCAAGCCGCTGGCGGTTTCGGCCCAGATGATCTTCCTCTTCGTGCTCTTTGGCTCGATACTGGAGAAGGCGGGCGCGGGCGGTTATTTCATCAAGATAGCCTTCGCCCTGCTCGGCCACCTGCGCGGCGGCCCGGCCAAGGCGGCGGTCATCGCCTCGGCGCTTTCGGGGCTCTATTCCGGCTCGTCGATCGCCAACGTGGTGACCACCGGCACCTTCACCATTCCGCTGATGAAGCGCACCGGGTTTACGCCGGAAAAGGCGGGCGCGGTCGAGGTGGCCTCGTCCACCAACGGCCAGCTCACCCCGCCGGTCATGGGCGCGGCGGCCTTCCTGATCGCCGAGTTCACCGGCGTGGAATACACCACGCTGCTCAAGCATGCCCTCATCCCGGCGCTCATCTCCTACATCGCGCTGGTCTATATCGTGCACCTGGAGGCCTGCAAGCTCGACCTCAAGGGCCTGCCCAAGCCGCCGTCGTCGGTGACGCTGCTGCGCAAGGTGACCGGTTTCCTGGCCGGGTTCATCGGCATCGCCATTCTCTTCCTGCTGGTGCATTACACCATCGGGGCGGCGACCCGCGCCATCCCCGGCATCGGCTTCGCCACCGTGGCGGTGATCTCGTTCATCGCCTACATGGTGCTGCTCTGGCTGGCCTCGAAGCGCCCGGACCTGGAGGAAGACGATCCGGAAGCGCCGATAACCGAGCTGCCCGACGCCGGCTCCACGGCCATGACCGGGCTTTATTACCTGCTGCCCATCGTCATCCTGCTGTGGTGCATCCTGCCGACGCCGGACAAGCTGTCTCCGGCCACCTCGGCCTTCTATGCCTGCCTGGCGATGATCTTCATCTCGCTCACCCAGCATGTCTTCAAGGGGCTGTTCCGCGGCGAGGGCAACGTGGCGGCCAATTTCATGCGTGGCCTGCGCGACACCTATGAAGGCATGGTCGCCGGCGCGCGCAACATGATCGCCATCGGCATCGCCACGGCGGCGGCGGGCGTCATCGTCGGCGCCATCTCGCTCACCGGCGCGCACGCGGTGGTCGGCGAGTGGGTGGAATTCCTCTCCGGCGGCAACCTGCTGGTCATGCTGCTGCTGGTGGCGGTGATGAGCCTCATCCTCGGCATGGGCCTGCCGACCACGGCCAACTACCTGGTGGTGTCCTCGCTGATGGCTCCGGTGATCGTGGCGCTGGGGGCCAAGTCGGGGCTGATCGTGCCGCTGGTGGCGGTGCATCTGTTCGTCTTCTACTTCGGCATCCTCGCCGACGACACCCCGCCGGTGGGGCTGGCGGCCTACGCGGCGGCGGCCATCTCCAAGGGCGACCCCATACAGACGGGCCTGCAGGGCTTTGCCTACGACATACGCACGGCGCTTCTGCCCTTCCTGTTCCTGTTCAACACCGACCTGCTGCTGATCAACGTCGGCCCGGCCAAGGCGATACTGGTGTTCGTCATCGCGGTGATCGCCATGATGCTGTTCGCCGCCGCCACCCAGGGCTGGTTCTTCACCAAGAACAGGATATGGGAGACGGTGGCGCTGTTGCTCATTGCCTTCACCCTGTTCCGCCCCGGCTTCTGGCTCGACCGCATTTCGCCGCCCTTCGACGCCAAGCCGGGCAGCGAGGTGCTGAAGATAGTCGAGCAACTGCCGGACAACGCCATCGTGCGCCTGAAGATGGTGGGGCCGGACGCCGACAACGAGGATGCGCCGTATGAGACATACGTGCAGCTCAACCTCGGCAAGAAGCAGGGCAGCGGCGAGGATCGCCTGGCCAAGGCGGGGCTCACCGTCATGGAGGACAACGGCAAGGTTACCTTCGAGGGCTTTGCCTGGGACTTCAAGGACAAGGAGCTCAAGGAGCGCCTCAACAAGGAGATGATCATCGGCGATCCCGACAAGCCGGTGACCTTCGCCGAGGTGCTGGTGGCGCGTGACAGGATGCCCAAGGAGGTATTCTACATCCCGGCCCTGTTGCTGCTCGGTTTCATCATCATGATCCAGCGGGCCCGTCACCGCAAACGCAACACCGGCAGCACGCCGCAACCGGAAGCCGCCTGAGAACAGGAGTGACGACAATGAGCAACACACCGCAAAGACGGATAGGCCGGATTCTCCTGCCCATCGATCTCGGTCATCCCAGCTCCTGGAAGAAGGCGCTGCCCACGGCGCTCGATCAGGCGCGCTTTCATGGCGCCAGGCTCGATGTGCTCACCGTCATCCCCAGCATGGGGATGCCGGTGGTCGGCTCCTTCTTCCCCTCCGATTACGAGGACAAGGCGCTGGAGGAAGCCAAACAGGCGCTGAGCAAGTGGATGGATGAGAACATGCCCGATGACGTGGAGGCCAAGGGCCACGTCACCATGGGCACCATCTATTCGGAGATCATCGAGGCCGCCGACAAGCTGGGGGCCGAGATGATCGTCATGGCCTCGCACCGCCCGGCCATGAAGGACTACCTGCTCGGCCCCAACGCCGCGCGCGTGGTGCGCCACGCCACCCAGGACGTGCTGGTGGTGCGCTCCTGACAGGCGCGCCGGACGCACGGTAAATCACGTCATGAAGCCGCCGGAAGGACGCTCTTTCCGGCGGCTTTGTCCATCACTTCCAGAATTACTTCCAGAATTGCGGCGACAGCACCACCAGCACGGTGAAGAACTCCAGCCGCCCCAGCAGCATTGCAAAGCCGAGCAGGATCTTGGCCGCGTCCGGCAGCGGGGCGAAGTTGCCCGCCGGGCCGATTACCGGGCCTATTCCGGGGCCGACGTTGGTCACCGCCGTCACCGCCGCCGACAGCGCGGTGGTGAACTCCACCCCCGACAGGGCTATGAGCACGGCGAATATCAGCACCGAGGCGGAAAGCACCGAAACGAAGGCGAATACCGACATGGCGATCTCGCTGGTCACCGGCCTGCCGGCATAGGATATGCTGACCACCCGGTGCGGGCTGGCCAGCCGCTTCAGGTAGGCCTGGGTGGCCATGACCATCACCTGCAGGCGGAATATCTTCAGCCCGCCCGCCGTCGAGCCGGTGCAGCCGCCTATGAACATCATGGCGAAGAAGGCCATCACCGCCAGCATTCCCCAGGTGGTGAAGTCTCCCAGGGCGAAGCCGGTGGTGGAGACCACGGCCATCACGTTGAAGGTCACCTCGCGCAGGGCGTCCAGCGGCTCTCTGCCGGTGGCGAATATGCGCCACAAGGTCATCAGGGTTATGATGAACAGCAATATCCTGATAAGCCCGCCCACCTGCGGATCGCGGAATATGGACAGCTTCCATTCCCGCGCGGCGCGCACGTAGAGCACCATGGGCAGGGAGCCGGCGAACATGAACAGCGCCGCCAGCCAGTGAATGGCCGGATTGCCGAAATGGCCCATGGAGGCGTCATGGGTGGAAAAGCCCCCCGTTGCAAGGGTGGTCATGGCGTGATTGAGGGCGTCGAAAGTGCCCATCCCGGCCAGCTTGTAGGCCAGCGCGCAAGCCGCCGTAAGGGCGATGTATGTCATGGCGATAAAGGCGATGAACTGGCGCGCCTGGGGGACGATCTTGTCGGAACGGTCGGAGCTTTCGGTCTGGAAAAGCTGCATGCCGCCCACCTTGAGGAAGGGCAGCATGATCAGCGCCATGACGACGATGCCCACCCCGCCTATCCACTGCGTCAGCGAGCGCCAAAGCAGGATGCCCGGCGGCAGGGTGTCCAGCCCGCTCAATACCGTCGAGCCGGTGGTGGTCAGCCCCGAGACGGTTTCGAACCAGGCGTCGGGGAAGCTCATGCCGGGGTCTTCCAGAAACAGGTAGGGGATGGAGGCGAACAGCGACAGCACCAGCCAACTGGTTACGGTGAGCAGGAAACCCTCCTTCAGGCGCACCCGCTCCGACCACGCGTCGCGCGACACCAGCACCATCATCAGCCCGGCAAAGCCGGTGACCAGCGCCGAACCGGCGAAGACCTCCCAGTCGCTGTTGTTGCGCAGCATGTCCACGAGCATGGGCGGAACCATGAACACCATGAGCACCAGCAGCAGCGCCCCGGTGACGAAGACTATGCGGTATGGATCAACCGGCCCCGCCGTCTTGCGGCCCCGCCGTCCGCCAGCCGCCGCGCCATGCATGTAAGAAGCCATGAAGCCACCCCGGCCTGTTGATGCTGGTGGGGGAATATACGCCCGAAGGGCGGCAAGGCAAAGGATATACGTCCCGCATCATGTTCACGGTGATGAACCCCGCCATCCTCCCGCAAAGCGCCATGTCGCCTTGTCGCCTGATTCGAGCGCCATTTTCACCGGATATGATAGGCTCTCACTCGAATGATTCGCACTTGTCATCAGGAGCTTCCCAATGGCCAGACGCCGCCGCAGATCCGCCATGACGCGGCTGTTCATATTGCTGATCGGGCTGATACTGTTCGTCGGCGGGGCGCTGTTCGTGGCCTCGCGGCTGCTTTCTCCCGATTTTATCGCCGGGCAACTGGTGGCGGCGGTAAAGCAGCAAACGGGGCGCACGCTGGTCATCGAGGGCTCCCCGCGCATCAGCTTCTGGCCCGAGCTGTCGGTGCGCCTTTCCGGTGTCAGCCTTTCCAATCCGCCGTCCATGGGCTCCGGCCTGTTCATGAAGGCGGGCGAAATTGACCTGGCGGTGGCCGCCCGCCCGCTGTTGCAGCAGCGGCTGGAGGTGCGCCGCATCGTGTTGAGGAAACCAACGGTGAACCTGCTTGTCGATGGCAAGGGCCGCCAGAACTGGGATTTCTCCACCACCAGCGGCAAGGCGGCCGTCTCCGGGGGGGAGGGGGACAAAACCGGCGGCGGTGACGCCCTGAAAGGCCTGGTAAACGACATACGCATAGCTCCCATCGTCATATCCGGCGGCAAGCTGCGCTACCTAGACGAACGCTCCGCCACCACATTCGCCGCCGATGCCGTGAACCTCAACATCTCCCTGCCAACGCCGGATGCGCCGCTGAAGCTGAAAGGCTCCGTGGCATGGAAGAAACAGCCGGTGAAATTCACCCTGTTCATAAAGGCCCCGCAACGGCTGGCCGCCGCCGGCTCGCCGCTGGAGCTGGCGCTGTCCACGCCGCGCCTCGAGGCCACCTATTCCGGCCTTATGAGCCTCGGAAAAGGCTTCGCGCTGGCCGGGCGGCTGGAAGCCTCCTCGCCCTCGTTGCGCGACCTGATGCGCTGGCTGGGGGTGGAGCTGCCACAACAGGGGCGCGGCCTCGGCGCTTTTTCCCTCAAGGGCGGGCTGGCCATGACGGAAAAGTCCCTGACCCTGAAAAAGGCCTTGCTGCGGCTCGACGGCATGGCGGCGCAGGGGACCATAAGGATACAGACCGGCGGCAAGCGGCCAAAGATCATTGCCGCGCTGGGCATGGACAAGATAGACACCAACGTCTACCTGCCGCCGCTTTCCGAAAAGGCCAAGGCGGCGGGAAATGCCGGCGGAGCGGCCAATGTGGCGGCCAATGTGCCGGTGGATTTCGCGCCGCTTGCGGCGCTTGACGCCGATCTCAGGCTGGCCGTCAACCAGATCCTCTACCGCAAGGTGCGCATCGGCAGGAGCAGGCTCGCGGTGAAGCTGTCCGGCGGCGTGATGGATGCGAAACTGGAGGAGATGGCCTTCTACGGCGGCAAGGCCAGCGGCCGCCTGGTGCTCGACGGATCGGGCCGGAAACCACGCATCAACGGACGCCTGCGGGCAAGCGGGCTTGATGGCCAGGCGCTGTTGCGCGATTTCGCCGCCATGGAGCGCCTGCGCGGGCGGCTCGACATGAACATGACCATCACCGCCAGCGGCTCCGCCAGCCAGGAGATGCTCACCACCATGGACGGCACGGCGGCCTTTCGTTTCGCGGATGGCTCGATAAAGGGCATAAACATCGCCCGCCTGATACGCACGGTGAAAAAATCCATCGTCAACGGCTGGAAGAAATCACCAACCGAAAAGACCGATTTCGCCGAGCTTTCGGCCAGTTTCACCATCCGTGACGGCATCGCCGCCACCAGTGACCTCAAGATGCTGGGGCCGCTGGTGCGGCTTTTCGGCAAGGGCGAGGTGGACATACCGCGCCGTTACCTGGACATGCGCATAAAACCGAAACTGGTAGGCTCGCTGAAGGGCCAAGGCGGCAAGGAAAAGCTCACCGGCCTGCCGGTGCCGGTTATCGTCAAGGGGCCGTGGGACAACCCGAAGATATACCCCGACATCGAGGGCATCCTGAAAGACCCCGAGGCCGCCTATGAGAAGCTCAAGGGACTGATCGGCAAGCTCAAGGGCAGGAACGCCGCCGAAACGCTGGGCAAGGCAAGGGACAAGGCCACGGCGGCGGTCAAAAAGCAGCAGGAGAAGCTGGAGAAAAAGGCCCAGGATGAACTGGGCAAGGCGATAGGCGATGAAAATGCGCAAAAAGCCGTGAAGAAGGGAAAAAAGAAGGCTAAAAAGCTGCTCAGGAAATTTCTCCAGTGAGAAACCGGCCGCCACGAGGCCGCACCATGGCGGCGGGATAGCGGCCAGCGGGTAATGGTCAGGGGACAATCGCGAGAGGCATGTCATGAGCGTGCGGGTGCAACAGGAGCCATTCGACGCGGCGGCGGAATACGAGGACTTCCGCGCCGCCGACAATCGCGGCGCCACCGTGATGTTCACCGGCACGGTGCGCCAGATGAGCGAAAAGGCCGGTATCGCGGCCATGACGCTGGAGCACTATCCGGGAATGACGGAAAAGGCGCTGGCCGATATAGAGAAACAGGCCCGCGCCCGCTGGCAGTTGCTGGACGTGCGCATCATCCACCGCTACGGGCGCATGCGGCCGGGCGAGGATATAGTGATGGTGCTGACAGCCTCGGCCCACCGCCGCGATGCCTACGAGGCCAACATGTTCCTCATGGACTACCTGAAAACCAGGGCCCCCTTCTGGAAGCTGGAGGAAACCAGCGGCGGCGAACGCTGGGTAGAGGCGAAACAGGCCGACGATGAAGCCGCTTCGCGTTGGGAGGAATGAAGGCGCGAGGCGGATTCGGAACGGTTCGCGGCGCTTGGGGCGGGGCCGGATTTCATGTCGCCAATGAAAAGCGCCGATGGCGGGGATTGCCATCGGCGCTTCATCGTCACTGGCAAAGCCTTCCGGCCGCGGATGTTCAGCGCCGCGAGCTGGAGAAATTGGTTTTCTTGCGCACCCTGGGCTTGCCCTCGCCGTTGCGGGGGACATTGAACAGCTTTGCCGCCACCTTGACCCCCGGCTGCATGTTGCTCAGCGACACGGTGGTGCGCCGTCCCTGACCGTCTATGACGATCCACTGCTGGAGCACGTTGCGGCCGTTGTCGAAAACCAGCACCAGGTGCCCGGGCACCATGCGGTCCTTGTCCTGCAGGGTGACGATGGTCAGCCCGTTGCGCTCTTCCACCTTCTTGATGATGGCGTCACGCGCCAGGTTGACACGGCTGGCCAGCACCATGCGCAGCGGCGTCTTGGACAGTGGGTAATAGTCCACCGTCGCCTTCTTGTTGTTGCGCATGGCCACCCACGAGCCGTCGGAGACGATGACAAAGGGCACCGGCGGCGCGTATTCGAAGCGCATGCGCCCCGGCTTGGCGATGTAGAAAACGCCGGTGGCCACCCGCCCGCGCGGCGAGATCTGGGTGAACTCGCCCTTCAGGGTGCGGAAGGAATTGAAGAAGTCCGAAATCTTCTTCAGCGCCTGTGTTTCCTCTCCATTGAGGGCATGGGCGGGCAGCGAGGGCAGCAGCCCCCCCAGGGCAATGGCCAGAACCAGCAGCAGCTTGCGAATGGCGGTCATGGGAATGTGTTCCATATCTGAAGTACGCGCGCTTACGCGCCGCGCCGCGAATGTATCGTTCCGTTGCATAAACCCGTTTAACGGCCAGATTTTGACGTCCGGCCAATCACGCGCCTGCCGGCAACTCACCGGATTGCAAACTCACTGGGCGCTGTCGCCGCCCACCAGTATCTCGCGCCGTCCCTTGGAATTGGGAGCCGAGATCAGCCCCTCCTCCTCCATGCGCTCGATCAGGGTGGCGGCCTTGTTGTAGCCGATCTGCAGGCGGCGCTGGATGTAGCTGGTGGAGACCTTCTTGTCACGCAGCACCACCTGCACCGCCTTGTCGTAGAGATCGTCGCCCGACTTGCCGACCGCGCCGCCGGAGGCCCCGCCGCCCGCCGCCGCGCCGCCGTCGTCGGATTCGCTGGTCACCGCGTCCACGTAATCGGGGGCGGCCTGCGAGCGCAGGTGCTTGACCACCTGCTCCACTTCCTCGTCGGAGACGAAGGGCCCGTGCAGGCGCACGATGCGCCCGCCGCCCGCCATGTAGAGCATATCGCCCATGCCCAGCAGTTGCTCGGCCCCCATCTCGCCGAGGATGGTGCGGCTGTCTATCTTGGAGGTCACCTGGAAGGAGATGCGGGTCGGGAAGTTGGCCTTGATGGTGCCGGTGATTACGTCCACCGAGGGCCGTTGGGTGGCCATGACCACGTGAATGCCCGCGGCGCGCGCCATCTGCGCCAGGCGCTGCACCGCGCCTTCTATGTCCTTGCCGGCCACCATCATCAGGTCGGCCATCTCGTCGATAATGACGACGATCCACGGCAGCACCTCCAGCGGCATCTCCTGCTCCTCGAACACCGGCTCGCCGGTGTTGGGGTCGAAGCCCGTCTGCACGCTGCGCGTTATCACCTCGCCGTTCTTGATCGCTTCCTTTATGCGGGCGTTGTAGCCGTCGATGTTGCGCACCCCGATGTGGGCCATCTTCTGGTAGCGGTCTTCCATCTCGCGCACCGCCCACTTGAGCGCCACCACCGCCTTCTTGGGATCGGTGACCACCGGCGACAGCAGGTGCGGAATGCCCTCGTAGATGGACAGCTCCAGCATCTTGGGATCGATCATGATGAGGCGGCACTGCTCCGGCTTGAGCTTGTAGAGCAGGCTCATGATGAAGGTGTTGATGCCAACCGACTTGCCCGATCCGGTGGTGCCCGCGATCAGCAGGTGCGGCATGCGCGCCAGGTCGGCGAACACCGGCTCGCCGCCGATGTTCTTGCCCAGGGCGATGGGCAGCTTGAACTTGCTCTTCTTGTATGAAGGGCTTTCCAGCATCTCGCGCAGGTAGACGGTTTCGCGCTTGGCATTGGGCAGCTCTATGCCGATCACGTTGCGCCCCGGCACCACCGCCACGCGCGCCGATATGGCGCACATGGAGCGGGCTATGTCGTCGGCCAGCCCGATGACCCGCGACGACTTGATGCCCGGAGCGGGCTCCAGCTCGTAGAGGGTGACCACCGGGCCGGGGCAGACGTTTATGATCTGGCCGCGGATGCCGAAATCCTCCAGCACGCCCTCCAGTATGCGGGCGTTCTCCTGCAGGGCCTCGTCGGACATCTCCGGCGGCAGCTCGGAATTGTCGGGCTCGGCGAGAATATCCATCGGCGGCAGCTTTATGGGGGTCTTTTTCTTCTTCTTCGGCGCGGCCTTGCGCGCCGCGGCGGCGCGGGCTGCGCCAGCAGCGGCAGGGGCGCTCGCCGGGGTGGCCCCTTGCGCCTGTTCTTCCGCCAGGGCGTCATCATCCGGCAGGTCGTCGGGCATGTAGGCGTCATCCAGCGGCTGGCCGACGGATACCGGCGAATGGGCGGTGAAATCGCTGCTCGGATCTATGGTTTCTCCTTCCGGCTCATGCATCCCGTGAGCAGGCGCTGGCATGGCATCGGCGGCCCCGCCAGCGGAGCCCTTGGCGCGCGGCGCGGCGATAAGCGGCTCGCGGCGCTCATGCGGCGGCAGCTCGTCGGCCTCCTCCGGCGCAACCGCCGAAACGGCCGACAGGGGGGTCAGGAGGGCCTCGCCCAGGCGGCGCAGCAGTCCGCCCCGGGGCTTGTCATGCCCGTTGGCCTCGCCGGGGGCAAAGGCGGCCACCGGCGGGGAATCCACGACCGTCCCTGTGGCAGGTTGCGCCGCGGCCGGTTGCGCGGGCGCGGGCGCCGGGGTGGCGCGGCGCACCACCGGGCGGTGAACCCCTTGCGGCGCGGTGGCGTCCTGCTCCTCCATGCGGCGGATGGCGTTGCCGCGGGCCCGCGCGGCGCGGCGGCGGCGCAGGAAGTTGCTCAGGCTGATGCGCCAATGGCTCATCCCGCCCAGTCCGGCGGCCAGCCTGTCCTGGTTCTTCTCTCCCAGCACGGAAGCGGCGGAAACCACGTCCTCGCTGGTCAGGCCGATGGCCTTCAAAAATGCGAAGCCGGCCAGTGACAGGCTGATGACACCGGCCACGACGAGCGAGGCCAGCGGCTTCATGATGAAATCCAGCAGGGCGGTTAGGCCGCCGGAGATTAGCGCCCCGAGGTTGCCGCCCAGTCCGGCCGAAACCGGCCAATGACGCGGCGACGGAAACAGCGCCACGAAGGCCGCCGCCGCCAGCGCCGCCAGCAGCCACCAGAAAACGCGCCACATGGGGCGCTTCAGCGGCGCATGGGAAAGCAACTGCCCGGCCCAGATCACGGGCGCGGCGACAACGGCGATCACCGCTACTCCGAGCTGCGCCAGCAGCTCGTCGGAGATCACCGCGCCGGGCCAGCCCAGCCAGTTGCGCACATCGCCATCGACGGTGCGGTTCCACGACGGATCGGCGATCGACCAGGTGGCCAGCGCCAGCGCCAGCAGCGCCGCCAGCGCCAGCAATGCAATACCGGAAAGCTCCATCAGGCGCATGGCCACGAAGCGGCGCAATGCGGCGGGAATGGCGCTGTCGTCTGTTTCGATGTGATTATGGTTGGCCATGGAAAAGCTGGTTTGAGTGATTCCCCACAAAAATGATCAGGGGATTCGCGGCCCCTGTTTGCGGATATTGTGGGCATGGCCGGTTAAGGCCACGTAAACCAACGGGAAAAGGAAAGGCCCGCGGGAAATACTCCCGCGGGCCCTTGCCAGCCGTTTTCCCGTCACGTGGAGGTTCCGCCGCTGCTTCGCCTCCACGCGATGGCCGAGGGGCTCAGATGGCCTGCGACCCCTTGCCGAACTCGGGATAGGCCTCCACGCCGATTTCCGCCGCGTCGAGGCCCATGATCTCCTCTTCCTCGCTCACCCGGATGCCGACGGTGGCCTTGAGGATGAGCCAGATCACCAGCGACACGCTGAAGACGAACACGCCCACCGCGGCGACGCCGACGAACTGGCCGAGGAAGGAGGCGTCGGAATTGGACGCCGGGACGATCATGGTGCCCCAGATGCCGGCGATCAGGTGCACCGGGATGGCGCCGACCACGTCGTCTATCTTCAGCTTGTCCAGAAGCGGCACCACGACCATGACGATCACGCCGCCCACGGCGCCGACCAGCACCGCCCACGGCAGCGAGGGGGCCAGCGGCTCGGCGGTTATCGACACCAGCCCGGCCAGCGCGCCGTTGAGCACCATGGTGATGTCAACCTTCTTGTAGACCAGTTGCGTCAGGACCAGCGCCGTGACGGAGCCCGCCGCGGCGGCGGCGTTGGTGTTGACGAAGATGCGGGCGATGGCCGAGACGTTCTCGGCGGAATCCATGGCCAGTTGCGAGCCGCCGTTGAAGCCGAACCAGCCCAGCCAGAGGATGAACGTGCCGAGCGTCGCCAGCGCCATGTTGGAGCCGGGGATCGGGTGCGGCGCGCCGTCCTTGCCATACTTGCCCAGCCGCGGGCCCAGCACCAGCGCGCCCGCCAGCGCCGCCCAGCCGCCGGTGGAGTGCACCAGCGTGGAACCGGCGAAGTCGGAGAAGCCGAACCTGGAATCGAGCCAGCCAGCGCCCCATTCCCAGGAACCCACGATGGGATAGATGATGCCGGTCAGCATGGCCGTGAACAGCAGGAACGGCCACAGCTTGATGCGCTCGGCCAGGGTGCCGGAGACGATGGAGGCGGTGGTGGCGCAGAACACCATCTGGAAGAACCAGTCGGAGGCCGCGGCATACATGGTCGCGTCCTTGGCCGCCAGCCCCTTGGCCTCGCCGGCGGGGTCGGGAATACTCACCGGGTAGGGCGTGCCGAAGAAGCCGCCATCGACGCCGGTATACATGAGATTGTAGCCGACCAGCCAGAACATTAGGCCGGAGATGGAATACAGCGCCACGTTCTTGGTCAGCTGCATGGAAACGTTCTTGGAGCGGACGAGGCCGGCCTCCAGCATGGCGAAACCGGCGGCCATCCACATCACCAGGAAGCCCATGAGCAGGAAGTTCAGCGTGTTGAACACGAACCTGGCCTGCGTGTCGAAGGGCGCCATTTCCCCGGCCATGGCGGCGCCCGATCCGGCGACCAGCACCGCCGTCGCGGCCAGCGCTGTCCCGAAATGCCTGAAAGGATTGCGCGTCATGTCGTTTTTCCCCTCTCGCCAACCGATTTGCGCGAAAGACTGCTGGTTCATTTACAAATGGCGTGCCAGCCCGCGACAAGGCGGATAACATGCTGATTTTCATGGAGATTCAGGGAAATTGACGACTGACCAGCCCAATATCTGTGCATAAAAAATGTGCATCTTGATGGCTGTGCATGGATTTTATGCATTTCATGGCGGCGAATCGGCCATCTCCCGCGCCACGCCCGGCGGTGCTTCCGCGGCGTCCGGAATCCCCCGTGTTTCCCCGCGAAATCACGGGGGCTGGTCAGGAGCGCCGAAGGGTTGTATCCAGACGCCATGACCTTCTTCGAGATCGCCGCCCTGTTGCTGCTGCTTTCGGCGCTGTTCGGGTTCATCAATCACGTGACC
>CAZXTT010000314.1:0-5346 GCA_964643775.1 uncultured Rhizobiaceae bacterium
CGCGCACGAAACCGTTGACGATCAGCGCCACCGCCTCTTCCTCGCCGATGCCGCGCGCCTGGCAGTAGAAGAGCTGATCCTCGGCGATCTTCGAGGTCGTCGCCTCGTGCTCCACCTTGGCATGCGGCGTCCTGGCGGTGATGTAGGGCACCGTGTGCGCCCCGCATTCGCCGCCTATCAGCAGGCTGTCGCACTGGGTGAAGTTGCGCGCCCCGTGCGCCTTGCGGCCCACCGAAACCAGCCCCCGGTAGGTATTCTGCGAGCGCCCCGCCGAAATGCCCTTGGAGATGATGCGGCTCCTGGTGTTGCGCCCCAGGTGGATCATCTTGGTGCCCGAATCCACCTGCTGGAAGCCGTTGGAGATGGCGATGGAATAGAACTCTCCCGAGGAACCATCGCCGCGCAACACGCACGAGGGATATTTCCAGGTGATCGCCGAGCCGGTTTCCACCTGCGTCCAGCTCACCTTGGAATTGCGCCCCCGGCAGTCGGCGCGCTTGGTGACGAAGTTATACACCCCGCCCTTGCCCTCGGCGTCGCCCGGATACCAGTTCTGGACGGTGGAATACTTTATCTCCGCGTCATCCAGCGCCACCAGCTCGACCACCGCCGCGTGCAACTGGTTCTCGTCGCGCTGCGGCGCGGTGCAGCCCTCGAGATAGCTCACGTAGGAGCCCTCGTCGGCGATTATCAGGGTGCGCTCGAACTGCCCCGTCTGGCGCTCGTTGATGCGGAAATAGGTGGACAGCTCCATCGGGCAGCGCACCCCCTTGGGGATGTAGACGAACGACCCGTCGGTGAACACCGCCGAGTTGAGCGCCGCGTAGAAATTGTCCCCCACCGGCACCACCGAGCCGAGATACTTCCTCACCAGCTCCGGGTGCTCGCGGATGGCCTCCGATATGGGGCAGAATATCACCCCCGCCTTTGCCAGCTCCTCGCGGAAGGTGGTGGCCACCGAAACCGAATCGAACACCGCGTCCACCGCCACCCTGGAAGCGCCCTCGACGCCGGCCAGTATCTCCTGCTCCTTCAGCGGAATGCCCAGCTTCTCGTAGGTGGCGAGGATCTCCGGATCCAGCTCGTCGAGGCTCTTGATCGCCTGCCTCCTGGGCGCGGCGTAATAATGCAGGTCCTGGAAGTCCACCGGCGGATAGCTCACCTTCGCCCACTTCGGCTCTTCCATCTCCAGCCAGCGGCGATAGGCGTCGAGCCGCCACTGGAGCATCCACCCGGGCTCGTTCTTCTTCTCCGAGATGAGGCGGATGATGTCCTCGTTCAGGCCCTTGGGGGCCTTGTCCACCTCGACCTCGGTCTCGAAGCCATATTTGTATTTCTCGCCGAGTTCCTCGACGGTCTTGACGGTATCCTGATCTGCCATTGGATGTTCCCGGGAATACTCTTCGAAACGAACCGCGGTTCGAGCCCCGCTCAGCCGCGCAACACCTTCATCGGCTGCACCTTGGCCCGCCGCACCTCCGCCGCCAGCGCCAGGTTGCGCTTCTCCACCACGTCGCCGAGGGTGATGGAGGAAAGGAAACCGAATATCTGCCGCCGCAGCGACGACCACAGCTCGTGGGTTATGCACGGCTCGCCGTTATGGCAGCCCTCCACCGCGTCGCCGTCCGGGCAGCGGGTGACCGAGAACGGCTCGTCGGCCGCCTGCACGATGTCGATGATGAATATATCGTCGGCATCGCGCGCCAGCCGGTAGCCGCCGCCGGGGCCGCGCGTCGATTCCACCAGCCCGGCGCGCCGCAGCTTGGCGAAGAGCTGCTCCAGGTATTCCTGCGAAATGTCCTGGCTGGCGGCGATATCCGCCAGCGACACGGGGCGCTCGGTCTTGCGGCTGGCTATTTCCGCCAGCGCCATCACGGCATAGCGGCCCTTGGTTGACAGCTTCATCTCACCCGCGCTCCCGGCAATCCGCCCCTACAAACATCCCGCGCATGGCGGCGTTATTTCATTTTCAATGCCCCGAACGGACGGCAGACGGCACGAAAAACTTGTCAGCCGCCACCCCTTGGGTATAAGGTGCCACCGCCGCGATGGACAGCTCGTCACACCCTTGCATCACCGCGAATATAAAATATCCGACTTGAGCGGTCAACTATTTTGCGGACATTTCCACCACCCGGTGAAAACGCCGCCCGCCCGCCTTGTCATGGGGGTTTTTCACACCTACATGCAGGCAGGGCGCCACAACGAGACACGCCACAACGAGACACCACGACAACAGCAGGAAGCTTGAGAACATGCCCGAGGTGATTTTCAACGGCCCGGCGGGGCGCATCGAGGGGCGCTATCACCACGCCAAGGAACCCAACGCCCCCATAGCGCTCATTCTCCATCCCCACCCGCAGTTCGGCGGCACCATGAACAACCCCATAGTGCACGCCCTCTATTACATGTTCGCCAACCAGGGCTTCTCCGTCCTGCGCTTCAACTTCCGCTCCGTGGGGCGCTCGCAGGGGCTGTTCGAGAACGGCGCCGGCGAGCTGGCCGACGCGGCCGCCGCCCTCGACTGGATGCAGACCCTGACCAAGGAAGCCCGCTCCTGCTGGCTGGCCGGGGTGTCCTTCGGCTCGTGGATATCCATGCAACTGCTCATGCGCCGCCCCGAGGTGCAGGGCTTCCTGACCATCGCCCCGCTGGCCCGCCACTACGACTTCTCCTTCCTCGCCCCCTGCCCCACGTCGGGCCTGTTCGTAAACGGCGCGGAAGACAAGGTGACGCCGCCGGAGGTCACCGAGCAACTGGTCAAGAAGCTCAAGACCCAGAAGGGCATCACCATCGACCACGTGGTCATGGAGGGCACCAACCACTTCTTCGAGGGCAAGGTGGAAGAACTCACCGCCCTGTGCGACGCCTACGTGAAACGCCGCATGGAAGAACTGGGCCACGCCTGATGACGGGCCGCTTCACTCACGGTCGTGACAATATCCCCCCGCCCAGCGGCCGCGGCGCGCCGGTCGTCTCCGGGAAGGTTATGGGCAGCCCCCGCGCCACCCGCGCCGCCAGGTAGGCCCAGGCCTGCGCCTCCATCATGTCGCCGTCCATGCCCGCCTCCTCGGCGGCGATCACCGGCGCCCCGATGCTCTCCGCCAGCAGCCGCATCAGGTGGGCGTTCCTGCGCCCGCCGCCGGTGATTATCCACAGCTCCGGCCTCTCCGGGAACCACTCCGCGGCGGCGGCTATCGCCCTTGCCGTGAGCAGCGCCAGCGTGGCCGCCCCGTCGGCGGCGCTCATCGCCTCCACCGGCGCGATGGGAAAGGCGTCGCGATCCAGCGACTTGGGCGGCGGCGCGGCGAAGAAGGGATGGCCGAGGTAGCCATCCACCACCCGCCCGTCGGCCCGCCCGCTTGCCGCCAGCCTTCCGCCCTCGTCGAAGGGCCTGCCCGTGTGGCGCCTCAGCCAGTCGTCCATCAGCGCGTTGCCCGGCCCCGTGTCGAAGGCCACCATCGCGCCGCCCGCGCCGACCCACGTGACGTTGGCCACCCCGCCTATGTTGACGAAAACCACCGGCAGCCGCTTCACCTGCCCCGCCAGCGCCCGGTGATACACCGGCACCAGCGGCGCCCCCTGCCCGCCGTGGGCCACGTCATTGGCCCGCATGTCCCAGGCCACCGCCACCTCGCACCGCCGCGCCAGCCACTCGCCGTCGCCGAGCTGCACGGTGAGCTTCTCCCGCGGCCTGTGCAGCACCGTCTGGCCGTGAAAGCCCACCAGGTCGATCTTCAGGCCCCTTTCCCCGGCGCGGCGCATCATTTCGCCGATCACCCGTGCGTGCGCCTCGTTCACCGCCCTTTCCGCCTCGCCCAGCGCCCCCGGACGCTCGTCGCGCCCGCCCATGCCGCGCGCATCCCTCATGGCCCGCGCCAGCAGGCGGCGCATCTCCCCGTCATGGGGAAATTCCCCCGCCAGCAGCGGCTCCACCAGCCGCTCGCCATCGGTGCGCACCACCGCCGCGTCGATGCCGTCCATGGATGTGCCGCTCATCAGCCCGAGGGCGCACAAGATGTCCTTTGCCAAAGCATCTCTCCGGTGCTAATCAGCCCCAACGAATTGTCCTTCCGGCATACAGGGTCTTGCCCCCCATGAGCAAATTCAAATCGGATCTACTGAACATCCTCGACCAGCGCGGCTTCATCCACCAGGTATCCGACCCGGAAGCGCTGGACGAAAAGGCCGCCGCCGGAACCATCACCGGCTACATAGGCTTCGACGCCACCGCCCCCTCCCTGCACGCCGGCTCGCTGTTACCCATAATGATGCTCCACTGGATGGGCCAGACCGGCCACCGCCCCATAGCCCTCATGGGCGGCGGCACCACCAGGGTGGGCGACCCCTCCGGCAAGGACGAGAGCCGGAAGCTGCTCTCGGAGGAACAGATCGCCGCCAACCTCGCCGGCATACGCAAGGTCTTCTCGCGCTTTCTCGACTTCGGCGATGGCCCGGGCAAGGCCCTGATGATGAACAACGCCGAGTGGCTCGACGACCTCAACTACATAGACTTCCTGCGCGACTATGGCCGCCACTTCACCATCAACCGCATGCTCACCTTCGAATCGGTGAAGCTGCGCCTGGAGCGCGAACAGCCCCTCACCTTCCTCGAATTCAACTACATGATCCTGCAGGCCTATGACTTCCTCGAGCTATACCGCAGGCAGGGCTGCATCCTGCAGATGGGCGGCTCCGACCAGTGGGGCAACATCATAAACGGCATGGAGCTGATCCGCCGCGTCGAGGGCGCGCAGGCCCATGCCCTCACCTCGCCGCTCCTGACCACCGCCTCCGGGGCCAAGATGGGCAAGTCGGTGGGCGGCGCGGTATGGCTCGACGCCGAAATGCTCAGCCCCTACGAATACTGGCAATACTGGCGCAACACCGAGGACGCCGACGTGGGCCGCTTCCTGCGCCTGTTCACCACCCTGCCGCTGGACGAAATAGCGCGGCTGGAGAAGCTCGAGGGGGCGGAGATCAACGAGGCCAAGAAGGTCCTCGCCTTCGAGACCACCGCCATGCTGCACGGCAAACAGGCCGCCGAACAGGCCGCCGAGACGGCCCGCAAGACCTTCGAGGAAGGCGCGCTGGGCGAGGCCCTGCCGTCGGTGGAGGTGCCGCGCGGCGAACTGGAATCCGGCCTTGGCCTGCTGACCGCCATGGTGCGCGCCGGGTTGGCCGCCTCCAACGGCGAGGCCCGCCGCGCCGTCAAGTCCGGCGCCGTGCGCGTGAACGACGAAAAAATATCCGACGAACGCCTCACCCTCACCACCGCCCACCTGAACGACGAGGGCGTGATCAAGCTCTCCTTCGGCAAGAAACGCCACGCCCTGATAAAGCCGG
>CAZXTT010000315.1:0-4404 GCA_964643775.1 uncultured Rhizobiaceae bacterium
GCGGCCAATGCGCCTGCCCCACAGCTCTATCGGGTCGTCGGTGTCGCCGCCGGGGCGGAAGGGTTCGCCGCCTGCTATCTTCTCGCCCTGCTCGTCGAGGCGCGCCACGTGGCGGCGCATGCGGTCACGGGTGGCGCGGGCCTCGTCGTGGCCCGGCGCGGCGTTCTTTTGCCTGTCGTCGTTCATGGGGCGATCATGGCAGGGCGGGCAAGCTCAGTCCAGTTCGAACTTGTCCTTGTAGTCCTCGGCCAGCGAGGCGTCCTGCTCGTGCTTGCGCAGCAGGCAGTTGCCAATGACCAGCGTTTCCATCTCGGTGCCCATGAAGCAGTGGAAGGCGTCCTCCGGGGTGCAGACTATGGGCTCGCCGCGCACGTTGAACGAGGTGTTGACCACCACCGGGCAGCCGGTGGCCTCGTGGAACTCCGAGATCAGGCGGTGATAGCGCGGGTTGGTGTCGGCATGCACCGTCTGGATGCGCGCCGAGTTGTCCACGTGGGTGACCGCCGGGATTTGCGAGCGTGGGACGTTCAGCCGCTCCAGCCCGGAAAGCCCTTTCGCCTCCGGCGGCTGTTCGACGAGCTTGTCCCTGGCCACGTCGGCGACGATCAGCATGTAGGGGGAGTCCTCGTCCAGCTCGAACCATTCGCCCACGTGCTCGCGCAGCACCGAGGGGGCGAAGGGGCGGAAGCTCTCGCGATACTTGATGCGCAGGTTCAAGGTGCGCTGCATTTGCGGGTTGCGCGGGTCGCCGAGGATGGAGCGTCCGCCCAAGGCGCGCGGGCCGAATTCCATGCGCCCGTTGAACCAGCCGACGGCGTCGCCCGCCACCAGCCGCTCGACGGCGCGGGAGAACAGCTCGTCGTCGTCCAGCACCTCGAACACCGCCCCCGCCGCGCGCAGGCGCTCCTCTATCTCGCCTTGCGAGAACTCCGGGCCGAGGTAGGCGCCCCTCATGTGGTCGCGCGCCCCCTCGGGCAGCGGCGGGCGCTCCAGCTTCAGGTGCTGGTGGGTGGCCGCCAGCGCCGCCCCCAGCGCCCCGCCGGCGTCACCGGCGGCGGGCTGTATCCAGATGTTGTCGAAGGCCCCGTCGCGCAATATCTCGCCGTTGGCCACGCAGTTGAGCGCCACGCCGCCGGCCAGGCACAGGTTGGGAATGGAAAATTCCCCGGCCAGCGAGCGCGTCATGCGGAGCAATATCTCCTCCGTCACCTTCTGGATGGAGGCGGCGATGTTCATCTCCTTCTGGGTCAGCGGGCTTTCCGGCCTGCGCGGCGGGCCGCCGAAGAGGGCGTCGAAGCGGCTGTTGGTCATGGTCAGGCCGGTGGCGTAGTCGAAATAGTCCATGTCCAGCCAGAAGCTGCCGTCGTCGCGCACGTCGATCAGCTTGTCGCGGATGAGGCCGGCGTATTCCGGCTCGCCATAGGGGGCCAGGCCCATGAGCTTGTATTCGCCGGAATTGACCTTGAAGCCGGTGTAATAGGTGAAGGCCGAATAGAGCAGGCCGAGCGAATGGGGAAAGCGGATTTCGCGCACTATCTCCAGCTCGCGCCCGCGGCCTATGCCCACCGTGGTGGTGGCCCATTCGCCGACCCCGTCGAGGGTCAGCACCAGCGCCTCGTCGAAGGGCGAGGGGTAATAGGCGCTGGCGGCGTGGCTCTGGTGATGCTCGGCGAACAGCAGGCGGCCTTCCATGTCGGGCACGTCCTCGATGGCGCGCAGCGCCTTGACGAGCGCCGACTTCTGGAACAGCTTGTCCTTGACCCACACCGGCATGGCCATGGCAAAGGAGCGATAGCCGCGCGGGGCCATGGCCAGGTAGGTTTCCAGCAGGCGCTCGAACTTGACGAAGGGCTTCTCGTAGAAGCACACGTGATCGACCTCGGCCAGCGACACGCCGCCGATTTCGAGCACCGAGCGGATGGCCCTTTCCGGGAAGGAGCTGTCATGCTTGACGCGGCTCAGGCGCTCCTCCTGGACGGCGGCCACGATGCGCCCGTCCTCGACCAGGGCGGCGCCTGAATCGTGGTAGAAGGCCGATATGCCAAGCACGCGCATGGGCGTTTCTCCCAAGAACCCGGACTGCCTAGAAGATGGTGTAGATGAAGGGGGCTATGGCCGATCCCTGGGCCAGCACCAGCAGGCCGCCGATGATCAGCAGAACGGCCAGCACCGGCAGCAGGAACCACTTGCGGCGGCTGGCCATGTAATCTTTCAGTTCGGCGATGAAGGACGACATTTCCTCTATCTCCCCGTTGGTCAGAATTGCTTGTTCATGGGCGCGGACTTTTCTTGCCGCTCGCGCCACCAGGTTGTCTCGTCGCCCTTGCGCCCGAGGCGCAGCGGATCTGCTCCCGTCAGGCGCAGGACAAGGCCATAGGGCGTGACGAAACCGTAGAACAGGATGGCCATGACGATCGGCGTGACCACCTTGCCCAGCAGCAGCGACAGGCGGAACCAGGCGCGGTTGAGCGGCTCCAGCAAGGAAGGCGCGCCCGCCGCCAGCGCCGCGAAGACCCCCGATAGCCCTACGAACAGCCACGTCCACCCCGTGTGACGCGCCGCCCACGCGGCGACCAGCGACACGGCGGCGAATACGAACCCCGTGGAGCGGGCGCTCGGCGGTTGTGGTTCATGTCCGGATATGGGCTCGTGTTGTGCCATTTTGAAACCGGTGCCTCTTCCTTTCACCTGCATGTCAAGCAAGAGTTGCGCCACGCAATCATTGCCCGTTCTCCGCCGGGAGCAATTTCCGCTTCAGCGGCCGCAGCCCGCGGCGCAGCGCCTTTTCGGCGGCGAACAGCCTGCCTTTGATGCTCAGCGGCTGGATGAATTCATAAAGCGGCGCTCTTTCCGCCCCGAAGGTGCGCTTGTATGGCTCGTCGCCTATGGTGAAGTCATAGGTTTTCAGCCCCTTCTTGTGCAGCGCGCCCATGGTTTCATGCACCAGCACCAGCCCCGGCGAGCACTTGGCCAGCTCGCGGTCGCCCTCCTTCATGCTCATGGCCAGCATGTAGAAGCGCCGCCCGAGCAACATGCCGAAGACCACCGCCACCACCTCGCCGTTCAGCTCCAGGGCGCTGACCAGCGGCATGCCGCCCGCACCGTCCTTCACCATCCGGCGGTAAAAGCCATAGACTGCCTCATCGGCCATGGAATCCTCGCGGCCAAGGGCGGCGAAGCGCCGGCCGCGCTGCTCGCGCAGCACATCGAGAAGGGCCGCAGCCTCGTCGCCACCGCGCGGCATGAGAAGCCTCGTCCGCCCCAGTCGCCCCAGCTTGCCGGTGCGCTGGCGCAGGGCGCGGCGCGAGCGTTTCGTCAGGGATCCCTCGAAGTCCCACCAGTCGGCGGGCAGGTCGCGCCACCATGTGCCGAGGGTCATTTCATGCATCCGCCCCAGCCCCAGCAAGGGATTGTCCACCCCCTGGTGGCGGGGCACTATCTTGTCGAAATGGACGACATCGGCCCCGGGGAGCTCCGCCACGATGGCGGGCCACACGGCAGCCATTTCGCGGGCCGTGAAGCGTTGCGGATCGGCCACCAGCGGCATGGCGTGATCGGACAGGCCGAAATCGGCCATGGTTATGACCCGCAGCCCGCCGCGCCACCCGGCGGCCAGCGGCAGCAGCGCCACGTCATCGCCGCTTGCCGCGTCGCGGATGATCATCACCAGCGGTTCGGCATTTCGCGCCGCGCCTGCTGTTTCATAAAGGCGCATGCACCATTCATGGGTCTGAAACGGCGCAATCCCGTCTCCGGCGCGTTCCTCCAGCGCCAGCCAGCGCTCACGCGCGACATGCGGCGAAACACATTCGGCTGACAGACGGGCGGCGGGGGCCAGCATTGTTCCATTCTCCGTGCCATGAGTTGCAACTTGCCGGGGAGGCTTCAAGAAGCGTGCCAATGGCGAGGGCGTGAGTTGAATGTTCTTTCGTCTCATGTTTCGGCACGAATATTGCACCTGATGTTGCCGACTGAAGTGCGCGCTGCCATGGGGGCGGCGGCAAGCGGGAAGAAGACCATGACCAATCAGGCTCCGGACATCCGGTTTCAGTATGACGCTCGTGCCCTCCCGGCGGTGATAGCGCCAGCGGCATCCCAACAGGCCGCCCATCCCGGCGACAGCATGGGAGACGCCAGCGGCGGCATCGACCTGTTCGAAATGGTGGCCATCATCCGCCGCAAGTGGATGGTGCTGGCCGCCACCCTGCTGGCCATGCTGGCCGCCGCCGCCCTGTGGGTCTTTTCCGTGACGCCGCTTTTCACCGCCACTTCCGAGGTGCTGATAACGCCGCGCCAGAAAGCGCTGATCGGCGGCGGGCTGATTTCGCCCGGCCTGTCGTCGGAGCTGATGATGATCGAATCCCAGGCGCGCATCATTGCCTCCGAGGCCGTGCTGCGGCGCGT
>CAZXTT010000316.1:0-1712 GCA_964643775.1 uncultured Rhizobiaceae bacterium
TATTCGGCGGGAGAACTGGTCGCGCCGCTGGCGGTGTTCGACGCGGTGCAGACGGGAGCCGCGGAAATGGCCCACACGGCCTCCGTCTTCTGGAGCGGCAAGATGGCCGCCGCGCCGCTGTTCACCGCCGGCCCCTTCGGCCTGTCGCCGCTGGAACACCGCGCTTGGCTGGAAAACGGCGGCGGGCAGGAGCTGTGGGACGAGCTTTACGCCGGCTTTGGCATCAAGCCGCTGATGTGCGGCAATACCGGGCCTTCCATGGGCGGCTGGTTCAAGAGGCCGGTGAAGTCGCTCGATGACCTGAAGGGCCTGAGGATGCGCATGCCGGGGCTGGGCGGCGAGATCATCCGCGGGCTGGGAGCGCTGCCCGTTTCCCTCCCTCCCGGCGAGATCATGCCGGCCCTGCAAGCGGGAACCATCGACGCCACGGAATTCCTGGGCCCGGCCACCGACATGGCCATGGGCTTTTACAAGGTGGCGAAGTTTTATCACTACCCGGCGTTCCACGAGCCCAACGGGGCCGGGGAGCTGCTCGTTTCGCGCAAGCTGTGGGAGGGGCTGGATGACGATCTCAAAAGCGCGGTGAAGATCGCCTGTTCGGCGGAGGCGGCCCGCACCCTGGCCGAGCATGGCTGGCGCAATGCCGCGGCGCTGGAAAGGCTCACCGGCGAGCATGGCGTGAAGATCCTGCCGTGGCCCGGGGAAGTGATGTCCAGGGCGCGCGGGCTGGCCGATGAGGTCCTGGCCGGGCTGGCGGGCAGGGACGAGATGAGCGGCAAGGTGGTCAGGTCATGGCTTGCCGCGCGCGATCGCCTGTCCACCTGGAGCGACATATCCTCGCGCGCCTTTCTGGCCGGTCGCCGGGCCTGAGGCGGGCGGAGGCACGAGAACAACCGACAATCAGAGCGAGTCATCATCATGAATCTTCACAAGCCCCCCAGGTTCCGCGTCACCACCGGCCCGCTGCCCAGTTCGCGCAAGATTCATGTGCGCGGCTCGCGGCCCGATATCCGCGTGCCCATGCGCGAGATCGCGCTGGAGCCTTCCGCCAAGGAGCCGCCGGTGGTGGTCTATGACACCAGCGGGCCATATACCGACCCGGATGCGCGCGTGGATGTCATGGAAGGCGTGCCGCGCCTGCGCGAGAAGTGGATCGAGGAGCGGGCCGACACCGAGCTGGTCGAGCCGCGCCCGGTGCAGGCGCTGGACAATGGCAATGTCTCCGGGGACGCGCTGGTGCCGGAGTTCCCGCGCCGGCACAAGCCGCGCCGGGCCAGGGGCGATGTGGCGGTGACGCAACTGGCCCATGCCCGCCGCGGCATCATCACGCCGGAGATGGAATATGTCGCCATTCGCGAAAACGCCCGGCTGGAGGCCATCAGGGAGCTTGTCGCCGAAGCCGAGGCGAAGGGGGCTGAGCTTTACGCGCCGGGCACGGACTGGCCGGGCGGCAGGATACCGGAGGTCATCACGCCGGAATTCGTGCGCGTCGAGATCGCGCGCTGGCGCGCCATCTTCCCAGCCAACATCTACCCCCCTGAAAGCGATCCGATGATTATCGGCCGGCACTCCCGCACCAAGATCAACGCCAACATCGGCAATTCGCCCATCGTCTCGGACGTGGCGGAAGAGGTGGAAAAGATGGTCTGGGCCATCCGCTGGGGCGCGGACACGGTGATGGATCTTTCCACCGGCAACAACATCCACAACAT
>CAZXTT010000317.1:0-1757 GCA_964643775.1 uncultured Rhizobiaceae bacterium
GCTTACCCGCGCCCGTAGGCGGAGACTGAGCAGGAGAAAGACATGATCACCCTTACCTTTCCCGATGGCGCGGCGCGCCAGTACGAGGCCGGCGTCAGCGGCGCCGACGTGGCCGCTTCCATTTCCAGGTCGCTGCTGAAGAAGGCGCTGGCCATCGAGGTGGACGGCCAGTTGCGCGACCTGGCCGACCCGCTGGAGAAGGACGCCACGGTGCGCATCATCACCCGCGACGACCCGGAAGGGCTGGAGCTGATCCGCCATGACGCCGCCCATGTCATGGCCGAGGCGGTGCAGGAGCTATATCCCGGCACCCAGGTGACCATCGGCCCGGTGATCGAGAACGGATTCTATTACGATTTCTTCCGCAACGAGCCCTTCACCACCGAGGACCTGCCGAAGATAGAGAAGAAGATGCGCGAGATCATCGCCCGCAACGCGCCGCTGACCAAGAAGGTGATGCCGCGCGACGAGGCCATCGCGATGTTCCGCGACATGGGCGAGGACTTCAAGGTAGAGCTGATCGAATCCATCCCCCCCGACGAGGAGGTGAAGATCTATTACCAGGGCGACTGGTTCGACCTGTGCCGCGGGCCGCACCTGCCGTCCACCGGCAAGATAGGCGACGCCTTCAAGCTGATGAAGGTGGCCGGGGCCTACTGGCGCGGCGATTCCTCGCGCCCCATGCTGACCCGCATATACGGCACCGCCTGGGCCGACAAGAAGCAACTGAAGCAATACCTGAAACGGCTGGAAGAGGCCGAGAAGCGCGACCACCGGCGGCTGGGGCGTGAGATGGACCTGTTCCACTTCCAAGAGGAGGCCCCCGGCTCGGTGTTCTGGCACCCGCGCGGCTGGACGGTGTTCGGCGAGCTGACCAGCTACCTGCGGCGGGTGCAGCAGCGCGCCTCCTACGTGGAGGTAAATTCTCCCGACATGATGGACCGCGCCCTGTGGGAGCAGTCGGGCCACTGGGAGAAGTTCCGCGAGAACATGTTCATCACCGAGACGGAGGACGAGCGGGTCTTCGCGCTCAAGCCGATGAACTGCCCCGGCCACGTGCAGATATTCAAGCACGGGCTGAAGAGCTACCGCGACCTGCCCATCCGCATGGCCGAGTTCGGCAAGGTGCATCGCTACGAGCCTTCCGGGGCCCTGCACGGGCTGATGCGGGTGCGCTCGTTCACCCAGGACGACGCCCACATCTTCTGCACCCACGAGCAGATCGAGGAGGAATGCATCCGTGTTCACCGGCTGATCCTCGACATCTACAGGGACTTCGGCTTCGAGGACATCCGCATCAAGTTCTCCGACCGCCCGGAGAAGCGCGTCGGTTCCGACGAGGTGTGGGACGCCGCCGAGAGCGCCCTGAAGGCGGCGGTCGAGGCGGCGGGCGGCGAATACGAGCTGAACCCCGGCGAGGGGGCCTTCTACGGGCCCAAGCTGGAATACGTGCTGCGCGACGCCATAGGGCGCGACTGGCAGTGCGGCACGGTGCAGCTCGATTTCAACCTGCCGGGGCGTTTCGGGGCCTTCTACGTGGGGGCCGATGGCGAGAAGCACACCCCGGTGATGATCCACCGCGCCATGTTCGGCTCGCTGGAGCGTTTCTTCGGCATATTGCTGGAGCATCACGCGGGGCACCTGCCGCTGTGGCTGGCCCCGGTGCAGGTGGTGGTGGCGACCATTACCTCGGAGGCCGACGAATACGCGCTGAAGGTGGTGGAGCGGCTGAAGGAGGCGGGCCTGCGCGCCGAGGC
>CAZXTT010000318.1:0-2400 GCA_964643775.1 uncultured Rhizobiaceae bacterium
TTCGCCCTCCTCGGCGTTTTCGTCCGGATTGCCGTCGGTGTCATCGTCACGGGCGTCGCCGCCCATGTCGAGGGCGCTTATCACCTCGCGGGCCAGGCGCGCGAAGGCCTCCTGGTCGTGCAGGGCATCGCCCAGCCGCTCGAGCTGCCCCGCGGCGTGTTCCTCGATGAACGGTCGCCATGCCTCGACCAGCGCCCGCGCCGCGGCGGGCGGCTGCTGGCCGCTCAGCCGTTCGCGCGCCATGAGGCCGATGGCCTCGGCGATGTATTCGCCGTCGTTGATGGAGGGGTTGTCGGGCAGGCGGCGGTTTTCATAGCTGGCCCGCAACTGGCTGGCCATGTTCTCGGCCATGCCGGGCATGGCGGTGGCCCCCAGCGCCTCGAGGCGGGCTTCCTCCAGCGCCTCGTATATCTCGCGCCCCCTGGGGCTGCGGGGCATGTGGCGCATGTGGGCCCTGTCGTCGTGATAGGCCAGCCTGAGGGCGAAGCGGTCGGCCTGTCCGCGGGTGGCGGCCACCTGTTCGCGGGTGGGCCTGCCGCTCATCTGGGGCAGGCGGGCGCTGGATTCGGAAAACAGGGCGGGGCGGCCGGCATCGAAGCTGACCGTCAGGCCGGGCTTTTCGGCCACCGTGCGCAGGCACACGGAAATGGCCCGCTCCAGCGCCTGTAATGGATTTTCCCTGTTCCCGTTCATCGCCCGTCATTCAGGCCACGGCGATGGTGGCCGCCGATTCCGGCAGCTCCTCACCGAAGCAGCGCTGGTAGAACTCGGCCACCAGCGGGCGCTCCAGCTCGTCGCACTTGTTGAGGAAGCTGACCTGGAAGGCGAAGCCGATGTCGCCGAATATCTCGGCGTTCTGGGCCCAGGTGATGACGGTGCGCGGGCTCATCACCGTGGACAGGTCGCCCTGGATGAAGGCGTTGCGCGTCATGTCGGCGACCCGCACCATGCGCGAGATGGTCTTGCGGCCCTCTTCCGTGGCGGCGAAAGACTTGACCTTGGCCAGCACTATGTCGGCCTCCTCGTCGTGCGGCAGGTAGTTGAGGTTGACGACGATCGACCAGCGGTCCATCTGCCCCTGGTTGATCTGCTGGGTGCCGTGATAGAGGCCGGAGGTGTCGCCCAGCCCCACGGTGTTGGCGGTGGCGAAGAGGCGGAAGGCCGGGTGCGGGTGGATGACGCGGTTCTGGTCGAGCAGGGTGAGCTTGCCGGAAACCTCCAGCACCCGCTGGATGACGAACATGACGTCCGGGCGGCCCGCGTCGTATTCGTCGAAGACCAGCGCCACGTTGTTCTGCAGCGCCCAGGGCAGCAGGCCCTCGCGGAACTCGGTGACCTGCTTGCCGTCCTTCAGCACGATGGCGTCCTTGCCGATCAGGTCGATGCGCGAGATGTGGGAATCGAGGTTGATGCGCACGCAGGGCCAGTTGAGCCTCGCCGCCACCTGCTCGATGTGGGTGGACTTGCCGGTGCCATGATAGCCGGTGACCATGACGCGGCGGTTGTGGGCGAAACCGGCGAGGATGGCCAGCGTCGTCTCGCGGTTGAACAGGTAGTCGGGATCTAGCTCCGGCACATGCTCGGAAGGCTCCGAATAGGCGGGAACCGTCAGGCCGCTGTCTATGCCGAAGACCTCGCGCACGGATACTTCCGTGTCGGGGAGCGGGGCGGTGGTCTTGTTGTCGTTGTCGGTCATGTGCTCAGGCTCGCCGGGAGCTGTTTCGGTTGCTGTCGTGTATCTGGCGCTGGTGTTCGTGATACGCCATCGACATGGGGCTTGTCACTGCCCTTTTCCATGGCTCTCCACGATATGCGAAAAGCCCGCGCAGGCCATTCAGCACAGGCGCGCCTTGCGCAGCGCGTGGTAGGCGTTGATGACCTCGCGCAGGCGCTCCTCGTTGTCCCTGTTGCCGGCGTTGGCGTCGGGGTGGAAGCGCTTCACCAGCATCTTGTATTGCGCCTTGATGGTTTCCCTGTCGGCGCTTTCGTCCAGTCCCAGGGCATGCAGGGCGGAGAGCAGGTTGGCCGGGAGGGTGCGGGTGGGGCGGGAATTCCTCGGCGCGCCGTCCTCGTCGAACAGGCCGAAGGGATTCTCCCACGCCATGTTGTGGCGGAAACCGCCCGAGCGGGGCTTGCGCCCGCCGGAGGGGCGGAAGGCCCAGGCATTGGCTCCCACCCGCCACGTGGGGCGGTGGCCGGTGGCGTTGTTCTCCAGCCAGCGGCGCATGTCCTCGTCGGCCATGCCCTCGAAGTAGTTGTAGCTCTTGTTGTATTTCTGCACGTGCTCGAGGCAGAAGTGATAATACTCGCCCTCCCGGTCGCGCCCCTTGGGGGCGGGGTGGCGGCCCAGCCCCTCGCAGCCCGGCCAGTCGCAGGCAGGCACCTTGTCGCGCAGCAGCT
>CAZXTT010000319.1:0-3606 GCA_964643775.1 uncultured Rhizobiaceae bacterium
CGCTTTACGCCATGGTGCTGGGCATGATCCCCGACTGCCCGCTGGAGAACGTATCATCGGCGGGCAACGCCGCCGGAACCGGGGCGCGCATGGCGCTGGTCAGCGGCGAGGCAAGGCGCCTCGTCGAACAGGTGGCCGGCCGCGTGGAGAAGGTGGAAACCGCCGTCGAGCCGCGCTTCCAGGAACATTTCGTGGCGGCCATGAACATCCCCCACGCCAGCGCCCCCTACCGCGCCCTCGTAAGCGCCGTGAAACTGCCCGAAGCGACAGGCAAGCCCAGCCGCCGCAAGGGACGGCGCGGCAGGAGGGAGTGAGCTTGCATTGCAGAAGCGATGCCCGGAGCGAGCGCCCCCATCTGGTAACAGGTGCGCGGACGCAGTGATCCAGATCAATGAACATTTTGTAATGTCATGTATAATTATCAAGAATAACGAAAAAACCTCCACCTCGAACCCCAACCAGAAGGGAAACATCCCCGCAACGGAGGGAAAGGAGGAAGGTGCCCGCGCTTTGTCCGGGGTAGTTATGGCTGGATTGTCCGCCGGCGGCGTTTCCTCCGGGCATTGATAAAAGCGGGCATGTTTGCGGCAATCAGGCCGGACGGCTGGATGGCGCGCGGCAGTGACCGGGGGATCGCGGGATTGGGGAGAACGACCTCTTTGCCATGTTGGTCATGAGCTTGAACCTGCTTTGGTTCAGGCCAGAGGCGAAGTCCGGACCGCCATGTCCGGAAGGAGGAGGTCGGATATGTTCAAATCAGGCAAATTATTGTTGGCGGCGGCCATGATGGCGGGCGCCGGCATGGCGCTTGGCAGCGGCGCTGCAGCCAAGGACGCACAAGACAACACTCCCAGGACGAAATTCGAGGCCGAGGTCAAGCACCAGGACACCTCGTGCATTGAATGCCATGTGCAGGTGACGCCCGGCATTGTGCGTCAGCACATGAACAGCAAGATGGGCAATCCCAAGAATGCCCGCGATTACGTCGGCTGCAACGACTGCCATGGCGATTCCCACAACGAGGAAGACGATTACAAGCTGGCCGAAATGCCAACGCCGAAAACATGCCTCAAATGCCACAAGGAGCAGGTGTTGCAGTTCAAGGCGGGCAAGCATCAGCTTGCATGGTTCGCCATGCGCTCGCAGCAGGCCTGGCATGCCCAGCCGGCCTCGATCGTGCGCCAGGGCTACCGTGGCTGCTCCGGCTGCCACAAGATCGGCGAAAAGGGCTGGTTTGGCGCGCTTTCCGGCAAGGACAAGATGACTTACGATGGCGGCAAGGAAGCCAGCACCTACCGCTATGGCAACGCCCAATGCGACGCCTGCCACACCCGCCACAACTTCTCGAAGGAAGAGGCGCTCAACCCGCGTTCGTGCTCCAACTGCCACATGGGTTTCGACCATCCGCAGTGGGAGATGTGGATATCATCGAAGCACGGCATCGGCTATCTCAGCAATGCCAACGACCCCAAACACGGCGGCTACCCAAGTTGCCAGACCTGCCACATGAACGGCGGCAACCACGAGGTGCGCACCGCATGGGGTTTCCTGGGATTGCGGCTGCCGACCAAGGAGAATGTCCTGGCATTGATCAAGGCGGCGCCCTCGCTCAAGCCGCAATTGACCAAGCTGGCCTCGGCGCTGCCCTCGGGCAATTACATCGATGTCGATGACGATCCGCAGTGGACGCTCGACAGGGCCATCATCCTGCAGGCGGCCGGGCTGCTGGACGATAACTTCCAGCTCACGCCGCGCGCGGTCGAAGTGGTGCTGCAGGCGCAAGTGGCGCGCGGGCCGAAAGCCTTCAACGCCGAGCGCAAGAAGATGAAGGCCATTTGCAGCAACTGCCACGCCAAGGACTTCATCAACGAGTTCTTCGCCGCCTCGGATGACATCATCAAGAAGGTCGATCACCGCTTCGCCAAGGCCATCAAGGCGGTGCAGGGCCTCTACAGGGATGGCATAATCAAGAAACCGGAAGGCTGGAAGTATGGTCCCGACCTGCTGCAGTATTATGATGCCAAAACAGCCATCGAACAG
Source organism: uncultured Rhizobiaceae bacterium (assembly GCA_964643775.1). Classification (GTDB taxonomy): domain Bacteria; phylum Pseudomonadota; class Alphaproteobacteria; order Rhizobiales; family Aestuariivirgaceae; genus Thermopetrobacter. The sequence goes on from CAZXTT010000319.1 coordinate 2,041, forward strand.
AAGCTGTTCTGGATCGTGCTGGAATACAAGCAGCGCGCCTTCCAGGGGTCCTTCCACGTTTCCAACGACTATATGCACTGGTATGGCTGGTCGCCGCTGAACCGCGCGGTCAACGAGATCCTCGAAAAGGCCAGGGACATGCGGGCCAAGCATGCCATGAAAAAGAAACTGGGGCTCAAGTGAGTAACGGATAATAGCAACGATGATGAGCTCACGAACGGCAAACGGGTGCGCGGATGCGCGAGGGCGTCCGCGCACCTTGTTGTGGCCGGTGCTTTCTGTTCTGCTGGCGCTGCTTCTGGGCATGACAGCAGCAATGGCGGCGGCGCAGGAGAAAAAGGAAAAGCTGACAAAAGAGGCTGAAGATGGCCTGTTCGCCGTAATCCATACCAGCAAGGGCAAGATAACGGCGCGGCTGTTTTATCGCCGCGCACCGATGACGGTAATGAATTTCACCGGCCTTGCCGAGGGCACGATCGGCTGGATCGAGCCCGAGGCGCTGAAGAAAATGGAAGAGAAAATGCGCCGGAGCGGGCAGCCGGCAGCGGAGCCCGAGATGGTGAGGCGGCCGCTTTATCGTGATCTGATCTTCCACCGGGTGCGTGATTTCATGATCCAGAGCGGCGACCCCACCGGCACCGGCGCCGGCGGCTCCGGGCGCCTGTTCGATGACGAGTTCCATCCCGATTTGCGCCATGACAGGCCCGGCATGCTGTCGATGGCAAACCGCGGCCCAAACACCAATTCCAGCCAGTTTTTCATCACCAGGACCCCCGCCCCGTGGCTCGATTACCGCCATACCGTGTTCGGCGAAGTGATCGAGGGCATGGACGTGGTGAACAGGATTGTGGAGGGAGACAAGCTGGAAAGGATCGTGATCGAGCGGCGCGGCGCTGAAGCCAGGGCGTTCGGCCCGGAAATGGCCCATGAGTTGGCGAAGAAACGTATCGCTGAGCTGAAAAAGAGAGCACGCAAGACGCTGCCGGATGAAAGCGGGCTGGCTCCGATCGATCCGGCCCGGGCGCCGGCCGGGGATCAGCCTCTCAAATCACCCGGCGACTTCCAGTTCCTGGTCATTGGCCATAACCAGATCCAGGGAATAAAAAGGCTGGGCAAGGTATTTGCCTATGATCGTGAAGAGGCGTTGAAGATAGCGGAAAAGCTGGTGCGCATGGCGCGCGCCAAGGGAAGTGACTTTCCGGCTCTTGTAAAGCGCTATACGGACATGCCCCACAACTGGCAGGCCAAAGGCGTCGAGAACACACCCCTCGACCCGGTTGGCATACGCCGCATATTCCACCTCAAGCCAGGCCAGATCAGCGATCCGGTTGATCTGCCCGGCGGCATTTACATATTCAGGCGCGTCAAGTGATCAGCGGCACGCATTTATTGAGACCAGCCCCTGATTCAGCTCCGGCGGTCACCGCGACAGGTGCAGCTTGACCAGCTTGCGGCCGATGTTGTCGAACACGTCGGAGAGGCCGCCCTGCTGGGCGTCGTAATGGCCCATGGTGGCGCATGACGCCAGCAGCTGCTTTATCTGCAGGTCGGAGGGCGAATTGCCCA
>CAZXTT010000320.1:0-4496 GCA_964643775.1 uncultured Rhizobiaceae bacterium
ATTATCTCTTATACTGTTCCAGCCAATCATACTAAAGTATAATGCATTTATTTGATTCAAGTCACCATAATGCAAATCAAAAACCAAAACATCAGGGAAGGGGACGCCAAGATGGTTTATACGCATCGTCATCCGGCCACGCTGATCATGGGGGTGATATTCCTGCTGATCGGCCTGGCGACCGGGTCGGGCATGCTGGACGGCCTGATCCACTACTTCCATTCGCAGAAATACACCGGCGAGATGATATGGCTGGGCTATATCTTCGGAGTCACGGGGATAGTCGTCGGGGCGTGGCACCTGTGGGGCAGCCATGAAGAAGGGGACCTGGATTACTACCTCTCGACGGTGGCCGGGGGGCTTTTCATCCTGCTGGTGGCCTTGTCCATCCGCTGGTTCGCCGCTCCCTGGGTGGCCGCCGTGTCGAAGGCCATGGGGCCGGTGATGGGCGACAAGCCCATTCACAAGGTGCTGGGGCTCAACTACGTGGTGCTGGGCATACTGGCGGGCATATTGATAACCAACACCATCGGCGTGCCGCAATGGGCGCGCAACGGGGTGCGCCTGTCGCGGCTGGGGCTGAAGACCGGCGTCATCCTGCTGGGCACGCTCTATTCGTTCGCCGAGCTGGCGCAACTGGGCAAGCTGTCGGTGGCGCTTATCGGCGTCTTTGTGCTGGGCTCGGTGGGGCTGGTGCTGCTGTTCGGGCGCATGCGCGGCATGCCCAACACCATGACGGGGGTGCTTTCCGCCGGCATGGGGGTGTGCGGCGTGTCGGCGACGGTGGCCGCCGCGCCGGTGGTCAAGGCCAAGGCGGTGGACATCGCCTATACCATTGGCACCATCCTCATCTGGGGTGTGGGCTGCATGTTCCTGTTCCCGATCATCGGCCACATGCTGGACATGGGGCACGTGCAGTTCGGGGCCTGGGCGGGCACCGGCATCCTCAACTCGGCGCAGGTGGCGGGGGCGGCGCTGGCATACCAGCCGGACGGCATCGAGACGCTTAAGGTGGCGGAGATATTCAACATCACGCGGGTGCTGTTCCTGCCGATCATCGTGCTGTGGCTGGCGCTGTGGTTCGTCAAGCGCGAGGAGGGGGCGGAGAAGGTCAACATCGCCCAGGTGGTGGTCCAGAAGTTCCCGCTGTTCGTGCTCGGCTTCATCATCATGTTCGGCCTGTCATCGACCGGCGTGTTCGCCCCGCCGCAGCATTACAAGGGCAAGTATTTCGACAACAACATAAAGGAGGCGAAGCTGCTCAAGGCGGATGAGGTGGCGCTGCTCAAGGCGGAGGCCGGCAAGGTGAGCAAGCCGGAATACAAGGCGGCGCTGATGCGGCTGATCGAGAACCGCAAGATAATGAGCCGCGAGGACGACGCCATGATCCGCGGGCTGAACAACTCCAAGGTGATGTCGAAAAAGGCCGGAAAGCTGCTCAAGAAGGCCCACAAGGCGGTGCGCCACACGGCGAAGAAGATAAAGAAGTTCCGCCAGTGGATCACGCTGCTGTTCGCCTTCGGGCTGACCGGGCTGGGCATGCAGATAACGATAGCCGCGATCAGGCAGGCGGGCGGCCAGCCGCTGGTGGTCGGCGGCATAGTGGGCACGCTGAAGGCGGTGCTGTCGCTGATCGTCATCATCCTGTTCGTGCACGAGACGATCTGAGGGAGGAACGAAAAATGAGCGACGAAAAGCTGGAAAAGGAAATCGTCGAGGGCGATTCGCAGAAAATAGACATACAGGAGGAAGGCGGCTTTCGCTTTCATCGCGGCTCGGCGCTGTCCATCTTCGGCTCCGACCGGCGCGAGGACCTGATGGCGCTGCTGCTGGCGCTGATGATCGCGCTGGGTGTCTACCTGCTGGTGCCCTGATGGGCCGAACGATGACGGCCCGGCGGGGGTGTTTCCCGCCGGGTCTTCTTGCTGTTTGCGCGAGGGCGTGATGGACAAGATATTGCTGGCCAGCCATGGCACCAGCGGGGCGCGGGCGGCGGAGGCGGCGGCGCTGGATATGGCGAGGCGCGAGGGGGCGCGCGTCGTTCACCTCTACGTGGTGCCGGATTTCTGGCGCGGCATGCGCGGCGATGATTGGCTGAACAACGCATCGACGCGCGATACCTTCGGTAACTACGTGGAAGGCGAGCTGGCCCGCGAGGCGCGCGAGCAGGTGGAGCGGCTGGCCGGGGCGGCGCGCGAGATGGGGGTGAAACTGGTGAGCCAGGCCATGTTCGGCAAGCCCGCCGATTGCCTGCTGCGGGCGGCGGCGGAGGAGTGGCCGGACATGGTGATAATGGGCGCGCCGAGGCCCAGGGGCGAGAAGGGCTACAGCTCGCGCATGAAGCTGGAGGCGCTGGCGCGGGGGCTGAAGGCGCCGCTGATGATAGTGCCGCTCGCGGCAATGCCGGGGGGCGTGGCGTGAGCGAGACGAAAGAGGCGAGCACCTCGAAAGGAGCGGAAGGGGCAGGCGCCGCGAAAGGAGCGGAAGAGGTCAGCGCCGCCGGGGCGCGGGATGGAGGAGATGGGAGCGCGGAGGGCGACTTCGCGCGGCTGGAGATAGAGACGCCGTTCGGGCGCGAGTGGCTGGCCGGTTTCCTCTCCGATCCGGAGCGCCTGCTGCGCATCAATCCGTTTTACGAGTTTTCGCTTTTCGAGCGCACGGGCGAGGATGCATGGCGCATGAAGGGGCGCAACCTGGCGCTGGAGCGTGATTTCGACGTCACGTTCCGGCGCGAGGCATTGGAGGGCGGCGGCTTTCGCCTCGCCTGGGACGGCTGGCTCAAGAGCTTCACTGAGGCGCGCGTCGAGGAGGGCGAAGGCGGTGCGGCGAGGATAGTCCTAATCGACGACTATTCCGGCCCGCCGGAGGAAGAGCGCATCCGGCGCGTGAAGGAAGTGGATACGTCATTCACCGCATGGGGGCAGGCCATATGGCGCTACCTGGCCAACTGGCGCAGATGGTCATGGCTGCCCGGCTACAAGGGCTACATGGGGCGCTTCTGGCTGAACATGAAACCGGCGGCGCGGCGCATATCCTTCATTCTCATCGTGCTGGGAGCCATGGAGCTGGCGCTGGCCCTCTTCGTGCTGCTCATACTGTGGCTGGAGCGGGGGTGAGGATCAGTCCAGCGTGCGGCGGAAGCGCAGCACGGCGAGCAGCATCACCGCCAGCATCATCACCGCCAGGGCCAGCGCCTCGGCGCGCACGTCGGCCCAGCCCGCGCCTTTCAGCAATATGCCGCGCACGATGCGCAAATAGTGAGTAAGCGGCAGCAGCTCGCCGATGAAGCGCGCCCAGCCCGGCATGCCCTGAAAGGGAAAGACGAAGCCGCTCATGAGAATGGAAGGCAGCATGATGAAAAAGGCCATCTGCATGGCCTGCAGCTGGGTGCGGGCGATGGTGGAAATGGTGTAGCCCAGCGCCAGGTTGGTGGCGATGAACAGAAAGCTCAGGCTCACCAGCAGCAGCGGCGAGCCGATGACGGGCACGTGAAACAGCACATGCCCCGCCCCCAGCACGATGAACATCTGGATGAAGCCCACCAGCACATAGGGCGTGATCTTGCCCAGCATGATCTCCGCCGGGGTGAGCGGGGTGGCCAGCAGGTTTTCCATGGTGCCGCGCTCCACCTCGCGGGTCACGGCCATGGCGGTGAAGATGAGCAGCGTCATGGTGAGGATGATGCCGACGATGCCGGGCACCACGTTCAGCGCCGTTTCGCGCGCCGGGTTGTAGCGCTGATGCACCACCAGCTCGAACGGTGGCCGACCGGCCAGAAGCGGCGCGCCGGGGCCGGAGAGCTCATGGCGCAGCACGCGCGTGGCAAGGGTGGTGAAGGCGGAAATGGCGCTGCCGCTGGCCACCGGGTCGGTGGCGTCGGCCAGCAACAGCAGTTTGGGGCGCAGGCCGCGGCGCAAATCGCGCCCGAAGCCGGGCGGAACCTGCACCACGAACAGCAACTGGCCGGAGCGGATGAGGGCCTCCGCCTCGCGCTCGCCGCGCACGTCGCGGCGGATGTCGAAATAGCGGGTGTTGTTTAGGGCGGAGATGATGGCGCGCGCTTCCGGAGAGTTGTCGGCGCTCAGCACGCCCATGGGCAGGTGGCGCGGATCGAGATTGATGGCATAGCCAAACAGCATCAGCTCCATGAGCGGGATGAAGACGATGAGCGCCAGCGAGGGGCGGTCGCGCCACAATTGCAGGAACTCCTTCACCACCATGGTGGGCTCCACGGGCGAGGAGATGAACAGGCTTTCTCACCACATGTGTGCATGATGCGGCCATCATGCAAGGGCGCCGTCAGCGGCCCAGCACGCGGCCTGCCACGGCGTCAAGTTTTGCAAGCAGCCCTGGGGCGCGCGCCTCGGGGGCGGTTATGATGGCGTGTTCGAGGGCCTCGTGGGCGCCGGTGGGGCAGGGTTCGAAGGCGCGGGGGAAATCGGCCAGCAGGCGCTTGACGAGGCGCGCGGCGTTATCGCTGTTGGCCTTCATCACCT
>CAZXTT010000321.1:0-2545 GCA_964643775.1 uncultured Rhizobiaceae bacterium
CGAAATGAACGATTTCAACATCCGGCCGACGGCGCGCGCCACCACGGCGACACGCGCCGCGATCGATGAGGGCCTGCGCTCCTACATGGTGCGGGTCTACAACTACATGGCGCTGGGCGTGGCGTGGACGGCCATCGTGGCGCTGTTCATGGCCGCTAATACGGATCTCATGACCACCATTGCCATGGGTCCCATGAAGTGGGTGCTGTTCTTTGGCGTGCTGGGGCTGGGGTGGTTCGCGCCGCGCCTGATATTCTCCGGCAACGCGGCAACCGCCTATATCGCCTATGGCGCATACGCCACCCTGTGGGGGCTGCTGATATCGCCGATGATCGCCTATTACATGGGCATGAACAGCACCATCGTGGTGCGCGCCCTGCTGATAACGGCGGTCACCTTCGGGGCCACGTCGCTGGCCGGTTATGTCACCAAGCGTGACCTTTCGGGCTTTTCAGGCTTCTTCATGATGGCCTCCATCGGGCTTTTGATCGCCATCGTGGTCAACGCCATCTTCTTCCAGTCAGAAAAGGGCAGCCTCATTACCTCCATCCTGGTGGTGCTGCTGTTCTCCGGCATTACCGCCTGGGAGACGCAGAGCATCAAGGAGATGTACGTGGAGAATGACATGCCTGCGCAGGCGCGCTCGAAGGCCATATTCGGCGCTTTCATTCTCTATGGCAGCTTTGTCACGCTGTTCATCCACATTCTCAACATTCTCGGCATCATGAGCGACGAATAAGCGCTCCGGCCTGTCAGGCCGTATTGCCAGAGAAGCAACCAGAAGGCCCGGAAGATCTTCTTCCGGGCCTTTCCGGTTGTGGGGCGCACAAAATTTTCCCGTCCGCGCCATGAACTTTTCACATTTTCCGCATCAGCAGGCCACAGGCTTGGGCAATTATCCTCATCGTTGCCTCTTCGGCCCGGCTTTAAGGGGCGGATGGAGGCGCAGGCGGAAAATACAAGCCCCCCAGCCCCACTTCCTCCTGCGCCGATTCCGCTCAAGGCCGGGCCGATCCTTTTGCGGTCCGGCCAGAGCGTTTTCCTGCCGAATAGGAAAAATGCTCTATTGACTGGCCCAGACGATGCGGGCCATCCACAGGATGTTTCCTGCTGGCTCTCTGCGTGGCGGGTAATCGGGGTTGAAGGAGGCCAGCTCTATTTCCTTCGCCGTGCGCCGCAGCAGCAGCTTGGCCATTACCTCCCCGTTTTTCAGTTTAACCACCACACGGTCGCCGCGCCTCACCTGGCTGTTGGGCGCTACTACTATTATGTCGCCCTCGCGATAGACCGGTTCCATGGAATCGCCGCTTATGCGCAGGGCATAGGCATTTTCGTCGCTTACCCCCGGGCAGTGGATTTCCTCCCAGCCGCCACCGGCGGGAAACCCGGCATCGTCGAAAAAACCCTCGCCACCGGCACGCGCCATGCCGATCAGCGGCACCGAAACGCGCTGGCGGGCGGCCTGTTTGCCCGCCGTTATCAGGGCGGTGAATTCGTCCAGCGAGGTGCCGGTGCAGGCCAGCACCTTGGACAGGCTCTCCGACGACGGCCAGCGCGGGCGGCCGGAGGCGGTGACGCGCTTGGACTTGTTGAACGAGGTGGCGTCGAGCCCGGCGCGCTTGGCCAGCGCCGAGGTGGACAGCCCGTGAATTCGGGCCAGCGCGTCTATGGCCTGCCATATGTCCTTATGGCTGAACATCGTATTTCCCGCGAAAAACCAGTGCCGCGGGCCATTGTAACGGAAGAGGAAAAAATGTCTATCGTGGCCGGGCGGCCCTCACCCGGCAAGCCGCCAGGTCGCCGGTTATTTCGCCGCCAGCATGTCGGCCAGGGCCTCGCGGATGATGGTGAACTGGCCGGCGGGGCGGTAGCGGGCCAGGTAGGCGGGAACGATGGCCTCTATGCCCTCCGGCGCAATGCCCAGCCCTTCCAGCGTGCGGCCTTCCCGGCGTGCTGCTTCCGACACGAGGTTGTCCTTGCGCAGCATGTTTACCTGATCCGGGGTAAGCGGCGCGCCGGGGGCGAACTGCAACGGCCAGGCAATCGCCCTGGCCAGCCCGAAGGGCAGCGGCAGCAACAGCCGCTTGCGGCGGATTACCATGAGCATGAATTCCAGCAATTCGCGGAATGTCCAGCTCTCCGGCCCGCCCAGCTCGAAGGTCTTGCCCGCTTGTGCGCCATCCGCCAGCACGGCGCATATGGCGCTTGCCACGTCGCCCACGTAAACCGGCTGAAAGCGCGTGTGTCCGCCGCCGATAAGCGGCAGGATCATGGAAAAGCGGCTCATGTCGGCGAACAGGTTGAAGAAGCGGTCCTCCGGGCCAACCACCACCGAGGGGCGCAATATGACGGCATCGGGGAAGGCCATGCGCACGCGCCTTTCGCCTTCCGCCTTGGAGCGGCCATAGGCGGCGGGAGAACCGGCATCGGCGCCTATGGCCGAGACATGGACGAAGGTTTCCGCCCCCGCGTCACGGGCGGCGCGGGCGGCCGCCTCGGCCCCGCGCACGTGAACCGCCTCGAAGGTGTTCTTGCCGCGCTCGTA
>CAZXTT010000322.1:0-11015 GCA_964643775.1 uncultured Rhizobiaceae bacterium
GGCCAGATCACCAAGCGCCACGTGCGCGCCATCACCGTCTCGGCCCTGATGCCGCGCCCGCGCGCCACCTTGTGGGATGTCGGGGCCGGCTGCGGCTCGGTGGCGGTGGAATGGCTGCGCCTCTCCGGCCCCACGGCCCGCGCCATCGCCATCGAGAAAGACGAGGAGCGCTGCCGCATGATAGCCGCCAATGCCGACCGCCTGGGCGCGCCGGAAATCGAGATAGTTCACGGCGCGGCCCCCGCCGCCCTTTCCGGCCTCGATGCCCCCGACGCCCTGTTCATCGGCGCGGCGGCGGATGACGACGAGCTTTTCGATGCCTGCTGGAGCGCCCTCGGGCCCGGCGGCCTGCTGGTCGCCAACGCCGTCACCGCCGGCGGCGAGGCGGCCCTGCAACGCCGCCACCGGCAACTGGGCGGCGAACTGACGCGCATCGCCATATCCCGCTGCGCGCCGCTGGGTGATAAACAGGCCATGCGCCCGGCCCTGCCGGTCACCCAGCTGGTAGTCGTCAAACCCATCGCGGAGCAAGTCAAGGAATGAGCGGCACCTTGCATGGCCTGGGCCTCGGCCCCGGCGACCCGGAACTGATAACCATCAAGAGCTGGCGCATCCTGTCCATGGCCGAGGTAGTGGCATGGCCGCGCGGCTCGTCGGGCAGGCAGATGGCCCGCGAGGCCGCCGCCCACTTCATCCCCGACGACGTCATCGAGCTGCCGCTCGACATCCCCTTCACCGCCTCCCCCGGCGAGCTTTCGGCCGCCTATGACGCGGCGGCGGAAAAAATCGCCGCCCACCTCGACGCCGGGCGCGACGTGGCCTTCATCTGCCTCGGCGATCCGCTGTTCCACGCCTCCTTCGTGCCGCTGGCCGAAAGGCTCTCGGCCAGCCATCCCGTCTCCGCCGTCCCCGGCGTTTCCGCCCCCTTCGCCTGCGCCGCCGCCCTGGGCCGCCCGCTGGCCATGGGCAAGGGAGCGCTGAAAATAGTCCCCGCCCTCGCCCCGCGGGAAAAGCTGGCCGCCGAGCTGGCCGACGAAACGGCCAGCACCGTCTTCATAAAGGCCGGCCACAGGATGGCCCTGCTGCGCGAGCTGGCGGACCGCGCCGGGCGCATGGACGACGCCTTCGCGGTGCAAAACCTCGGCGGCGACGACGAGCGCATCATCCCCCTGTCGCAATGCCCCGACGACGCGCCCTATTTCACCACCGTGGTGGTTTTCGGAGAACGGCAATGAACGACCGCCCCGTGCCCCTCGTCATCGCCCCGGGCCGCCACGCCGAAAGGACGGCCCGCCTGCTGGCCGCCCGCCTGCCCGCCGAGGCGCTCGTCAACCCGCCCGACGTCACCGCCGCCATGCGCGCCGCCTTCGCCGCCGGCCGCCCCGTCATCGGCCTGTGCGCCGCCGCCATCCTCGTCCGCGCCCTGGGCGGCCAGTTGCGCGACAAGACGAAGGAGCCGCCGGTCGTCGCCGTCTCCGCCGACGGGGCCCACGTCGTCCCCCTGCTCGGCGGCCATTCGGGGGCCAACGAGCTGGCCCGCGCCATCGCCTGGATAACCGGCGGGCTGGCCGCCGTCACCACCGCCACCGACAACCGCTTCGCCATCGCCCTCGACGATCCGCCCCGCGGCTGGCGGCTGGCCGGGCGCGCCCACGTAAAGCCCTTCGCCAGGGCCCTGCTCGCCGGCGCGAGGGTGCGCCTCGCCGGTCACGCCCCGTGGCTGGAGCGCTCCCTGCCGCTGGCCGCCGACGGCGAGCTTGCCATCACCGTCAGCGAAAAAGCCATCGAGGGAAACGAAACCCACCTCGTCTATCACCCGGCCACCGTGTGCGTCGGCGTGGGCCTTGCCCGTGGCGCGGCGGCTGGCGAGGTGTCGAAACTGGTGCGCTCGTGCCTCGCCGACGCGGGGCTGTCCCCCCTCTCGGTGGCCGCCATCGGCACCATGGTGATAAAGGCCGACGAACCGGCGCTGGCCGCCCTCTCCAAGGAACTGAACGCCCCCTTGCGCCTGTTCTCCGCCGAAGAGCTGGCGGCCATGGAGGTTCCCAACCCCTCCGAGGTGGTAAGGCGCGAAACCGGCACGCCCTCGGTGGCCGAGGCCGCCGCCCTGAGGCTGGCCGGAGAAGGCGCGCGCCTGGTGACGCCAAAGCGCAAGAGCCCATCCGCCACCTGCGCCATCGCCCTTTCCGCGAGGCCGCTTGCCGACCCGCCCGGACGCCCGCGCGGCCACCTGTCGGTGGTCGGCCTCGGCCCCGGCGCGCCGCGAATGCGCACCCCGCAGGCCACCCACGCCCTCCTGCGCGCCACCGACTGGGTGGGCTACGGGCTATACCTGGAGCTGGCCGCCGACCTGTCGTCCGGCAAGCGCCTGCACCCCTTCCCGCTGGGCGGCGAGGAAGAGCGCGTGCGCCACGCCATATCGCTGGCCGCCGAGGGCCGCAAGGTGGCCCTGCTATGCTCCGGCGACGCCGCCATCTACGCCATGGCCTCGCTAGTCTTCGAGGTGCGGGAACAGCCCGGCCTCGGCCAGTGGGAGCAGCGCATATCGGTGGAGGTGATCCCCGGCATATCGGCCCTGCAGGCCGCCTCGGCCCGCGCCGGGGCCCTCATCGGCCACGACTTCTGCGCCATCTCGCTTTCCGACCTGCTCACCCCCTGGCAGGCGATAGAAAAGCGCCTCGTGGCGGCGGCCCGGGGCGATTTCGTCACCGCCCTCTACAACCCCCGCTCCCGCCGCCGCACCAGCCAGTTGACCCGCGCCCTGGAGATCTTCCGCCAACACCGCCCGCCATCCACCCCGGCGGTAATAGCCGGCAACCTCGGCCGCCCCGGCGAGAAGGTGCATGTCACCACCCTCGAGAAGCTCGACCCCGGGCAGGTGGACATGCTCTCGCTGGTGCTCATCGGCAATTCCCAAAGCCGCCTGAACATCACCTCCGGCGCGCCCGTGGCCTTCACTCCGCGCGGCTACGGCCTCGGGGCCACGGAAGGAGAGCCCTCATGACCGTCTATTTCATAGGCGCGGGCCCCGGTGCCGCCGACCTCATCACCCTGCGCGGCCAGCGCCTGATAGAGCGCTGCCGGACATGCCTCTACGCCGGCTCGCTGGTGCCGCGCGAAATCATCGCCCGCGCCCCGCGGGGAGCCCGCGTCCTCGATACCTCCTCCATGACGCTGGAGGAGATAATGGCCGAGATCAAGGACGCCGAGGCGCGCGGCCATGACGTGGCCCGCGTCCACTCCGGCGATCCGTCCATCTACGGGGCGATCGGCGAACAGATGCGCGCCCTGCGCCACATGGGCATCCCCTTCGAGATAGTCCCCGGCGTGCCCTCGTTTGCCGCCGCCGCGGCTGCCCTGCGGGCCGAGCTCACCCTGCCCGGCCTGACCCAGACCATCATCCTCACCCGCACCTCCGGCAAGGCCTCCCCCATGCCCCCCGGCGAGGAGCTGGAGAGGCTGGCCGCCCACGGCGCGACCCTCGCCATCCACCTGTCGGCGCGCAACCTGCGCCAGGTGCGCCGCGCCCTCGAACCCCATTACGGCGCCGATTGCCCGGCGGCGGTCGTATACCGCGCCACCTGGCCCGACGAGAAGATAATCACCGGCACCCTCTCCGACATCGCCGAAAAGACCCGCGCCGCCAAAATCACCCGCACCGCCCTGATTCTCGTGGGCCCGGCGATAGACCCCGGCGATTTCACGCGCAGCGCCCTCTACGACCCCGCCGCCGCCCATCTCATGCGTCCAGCCCGGGGCAAGCCTTGAATGCATTTATGGTTGTATGCGCGAGCATAAAGTTGTCTATTATCATACCGCGAATCATGTGGTTCATCGCTCATTGGTTGAGGGCGGCTTTCCTATAGTGCCGGGTTTGTAATGACAGCCATGTCCATCCACACATCCGACAACCACCGCAAGGGCCTGCTCATAGCCGCCACCGGCGGCATTCTTTTCACCTTCGACATCCCGCTGCTGCGCCTGGCCGGGGGCGACCAGTGGACGATGATCTTCGGCCGCGGCGTGTTTCTCTTCGCCGCCATTACCCTGTGGTGGTATTTCTACCGCTGGCGGCGCGGCCACCGGGAATTCTTCCTCAACGGCTGGCCCGGCGTGGCGGTGGCCCTGACCAATACCCTGGCCAACATCCTGTTCATCGCCGCCATAACCAAGACCACCGCCGCCAACCTGGTGTTCATCCTCGCCCTCAACCCGATTTTCGCCGCCATCCTGTCATGGGCCGTGCTGCGCGAAAAAATCCCCTTCTGGACGTGGCTGACCATATTCACCGCCTTTTTCGGCGTCGGCATAATCGTCTGGGACGGCCTGATAACCGGCACCTGGGTGGGCGACATGATGGCCCTGGTGGTCGCCATGTGCACCGCCGTGGCCCTCACCATCATCCGCAAGACCGGCCGCAACGTGGTCACCTCGCTGGCCACCGGCTCGCTGGTGTCGGCGCTCATCGCCCTGTGGTGGGCCAAACCGCTTCTCATGCCGCTCGAGGGCTGGAGCTGGCTGGCCCTCAACGGGCTGATCGTCATGCCCCTGGCCTCGGCCCTCATAGCCATAGGCCCGCGCTACATCCCCTCGGCGGAAGTGGCCATGTTCTTCCTCCTCGACACGGTGCTCACCCCCATCTGGATCTGGCTCATTTTCGGCGAGGTGCCCACCCTGCGCGCCATGATCGGCGGAGCCATTGTCATAACCTCGCTGTTGCTGCATTCTCTGTGGCGATTCCAGACCCACAGAAACAGGTGACGCGGCCTTGTCACATCCGGCGCTCAACGATCCCCTGACCATCTCCCGGGCCATGGCGATACTGGAGCGGGATATTCGCGCCATGGGATTTGCCCCCCGCTACAGCGGCGATTTCGCGGATTTCAGCAACACCCGCCGCCAGCTCCGCGGCGGCAGGGAGGCGCCGCTGTTCGACCACGGGGTAACCCGCCTGTCCCCACGCCGCGCCTTCTGGATGAGCGTTACCGACACGGAAGGAAGAACCCGCGCCCTGCAGGCCTTCCGCCTCGACATCGCCGACCCCGACCTCGGTGAATGGGCCCTTGGCTGGGTGCTGGGCATATACCTCAAGCGCAACGAGCTGATAATCCCCGGCAGCCTGACCCCGCCGTCCACCTCCATAAGCCGCCGCATATCGGGCCCCGTGGTCTATCACGGCGAGCTGTGGATCGACCGCAAGGTGCGGGCCCGCAGGCTGGTGGAGGCATTTTCCCGGCTCGGCATGCTGCTGGCCCTCATCAAGTGGCGGCCCAACGCCCTGTGGGCCCTGATCGGCAACGCCATGGCCACCCGCGGCCACATGGTGCGCATGGGCTATGCCCACATGGAGCCGGGCTTCATGCGCTGGCGCTTCACCCCCGAGGCCGCCGAAGACACCGAATGGCTGGGCCTCTCCGACGCCCTCTCGCTTGAACGCATGGCCCAGGAAATGGTCGCCGCGGAGGAAGAGTAATAGCGGCTACCACCCCTCGCCGCACCGGCGTTCACACCCGCTGCACCATTATGCGCACCACCGGCTTCTTGCCCCACTCCTCCACCGCCGCGCGGCGCACCGCCAGGCGCAGCGTCTCGATCACCGCCTCGTCATTGCGCCGCCGCGCCCGCCCCATGTTCTCCAGCGCGTCGTCGGCGGCATCGAGCAATATGTCCTCGAAATACTCTCCCCGCGCCGTCTTCTCCGGCAGCCCCTCGCTGATTATCTGCGCCGGGCCGCGAATGCCCCCCTTGGCGTCTATGGCCACCGACACCACGATGATGCCGACGAACGACAGCTTGCGCCGCTCCCGCACCGGCCCCCTGTCGCCGGGCGTCACGATGCGCCCGTCCACGTGCAGCCTGCCGGAGCGCGCCTCGCCCACCACTTCCGCCGGCCCCGGCACGATGCGCAGCATGCGCCCGTCCCCCAGCATGGCCACCTCGCCAATGCCGCGCGAGCGGGCGAACTCCGCCTGCTTGAGCATGTGCACCTTCTCGCCGTGCATGGGTATCAGCCGCGCGGGCCGCACCAGCTCGTAATAATGGGCCAGCTCCTCGCGGCACGGATGGCCCGAGGCATGCACCAGCATGTCCGGCGTGTTGGTGATGACGTCCACCCCCAGCTCCGCCAGCCCGTTCATCACCGCCCCCACCGCCTTCTCGTTGCCGGGAATGGTGAACGAGGAGAATATGACCAGGTCGCCCTCCTCCAGCGCGATGCGCGGATGCACGTCGTCGGCTATGCGCGACAGCGCCGCCCGCCGCTCCCCCTGCGAGCCGGTGCACAGCAGCACCACCTTGTCGCGCGGCAGAAAGCCGAAGGCCTCCTCGTCCTGGAAGCGGTGCCCGCCATCGAGCAGCCCCACCTCCTTCGCCGCCTCGATGATCCGCCGCATGGAATATCCGGCCACGATCACCTCGCGCCCCGCCGCGGCGGCCGCCTCCGACACCGCCTTGATGCGCCCCACGTGCGACGAGAAGGTGGTCACCGCCACCCTGCCGGTGGCCCCGCCGATCAGCCGCTCCAGCGATTTCTCCACCTCCATCTCCGAGGGCGACCAGCCCTCGCGCCCCGCGTTGGTGGAATCGCAGACAAGCGCCTCCACCCCCTCGTCGCCAAGCCGGCGCAGGCGCTCGAAGGAAAACTCCGGCTCGATTATGGGCGTCCTGTCGATCTTGAAATCGCCGCTGTGAACCACCGTCCCGGCGGGGGTGAATATGGCCAGCGAGTTGGGCTCCGGCAGCGAATGGGTGACGGGGATGTATTCCACCGCCAGCGGCGCGAAATCGAGCCGCTCGCCGGGCCTTGCCTCGATCACCTCCACCTCGTCCTCCCAGCCCGCCTCGGCCAGCTTGTGGCGGATCAGTATGGCGGCGAATCTGGTGGCGTATATGGGCGCGTCCAGCCGCCAGGCCAGCCACGGAATGGCCCCTATGTGATCCTCGTGGGCATGGGTGACGACGATCGCCGCCAGTTGCTCCTTGCGCTCCTCGATGAAGGAGATGTCGGGCAATATCAGCTCCACCCCCGGCGTGCGCTCGTCGCCGAACATGACCCCGCAATCGACCATGATCCAGCGCCTGTCATCCCCCCGGCCCCAGCCGTAGAGATACATGTTCATGCCGATCTCGCCGACCCCGCCCAGCGGCAGCAGCACCAGGTCTTCTTCCCGCCTGCCCATCATCCTTCTCCCCTGCCGCGCGCCTCGCGCACATGCCGCACCTCGCCGGCGTGAAATGACATCACCCGCCCCGGCGCGATTTCCAGGCGCATCGCCCCGTCGTCATCAAGGCCGCGAAAAATCCCCTCGGCCACCTCGCCGCCGCTGTCCAGCGCCATGCGGGCGCCCATCCCCCAGGCGCGCTTCTCCCACGCCGCGCGCAGCGGCCCGAAGCCGCGCTCGCGCCATGTCTCCAGCCAGCGCCCGAAGCTCTCCATCAGCGCCCCCATCAACTCGTCGGGCCCGACCCTCGGCCCCCGCTCGGCCAGCGCCGCCGCCGGCCAGCGCACCTCTCCCCGCGGCGCCCGCGCCAGGTTGACCCCGAAGCCGATCACCACCAGCGCCTCGCCCGCGCCCGGGGATGTTTCGCTCTCCAGCAATATGCCCCCCACCTTGCGCCCCCCCAGCAACAGGTCGTTGGGCCATTTCAGCAACAGCTCGTCCTCGCCCGCGTCCCCCATGACCTTGCGCAGCCCCTTGTGCAGGGCCAGCGCCGCCACGAAGGACAGTTGCGCAAGCTCCGCCCCCGCCGCCATGCGCAACCCCACCGAGGCCGCGAGATTCCCCTCTTCCGCCTGCCACCTGCGCCCCATGCGCCCGCGCCCCGCCGTCTGGCGGCGCGCCATCAGCCACAGGGGAGCGCCCGCCCCGCCGCGCAACAGCGCCCACACCTCGTCCTGGGTGGAAGATGCTTCATCGACTACGACAAGGGCCATCGGCGGCGGCTCCGAAAATGACGGCCGCCTACAGCAGCGAGACTATGGCCGCCTGCGCCAGCTCCTGCACCGGCCCCGGCCAGGCCACGAAGCCAAGCACGAATATGGTCGCCAGCACCATGATCAGCTTCAGCTCCAGCGGCGCCGCCGTCACCTCTTCCTTCGGCTCGTCGAAATACATCACCTTGATCACCCGCAGGTAATAGACCGCCGAAACCACCGAGGCCAGCACGCCGATTATGGCCAGCGGCCACAGGCCCGCCTTGACCGCCGCCAGCAGCACGAAATACTTGGCGAAGAACCCCGCCAGCGGCGGAATTCCGGCCAGCGAGAACATCAGCATGGCCAGCGCGAAGGCCATGCCGCGGTTGGTGCGCGCCAGCCCGGAGAAATCCTCGATCATCTCCAGCCCGCGCCCGTCGCGGCGCATGGATATGATTATGGCGAACACCCCCAGCGTCATCACCAGGTAGATGATGAGATAGAGCACCGCCCCGCGCAGCCCCTCCGGCCCGCCGGCGGCCAGCCCGATGAGCGCGAACCCCATGTGGCCGATGGACGAATAGGCCATCAGGCGCTTGATGTTGGCCTGCGCGATACCGGCGAATGCCCCCAGCACCATCGAGGCGATGGCCATGAACACCAGCACCTGCCGCCACTGGTCCACCGCCCCGGGGAACCCCTCGTATAGCACCCGGATGAAAACCGCCATGGCCGCCAGCTTGGGCGCGGCGGCGAAAAAGGCCGTCACCGGCGTCGGCGCGCCCTCATATACATCCGGCGTCCACATGTGAAACGGCACCGCCGAGATCTTGAACGCCAGCCCCGCCAGCACGAACACCAGCCCCACCGTCAGCCCCGGCGAGGCCCCGCCCTTCAGCGCCTCGGCGATGCCCGCGAAGCTCACCGTGCCGGAGAAGCCGTAGACCAGCGACGCGCCATAGAGCAGCAGCCCCGACGACAGCGCCCCCAGCACGAAATACTTCAGCCCCGCCTCCGTCGAGCGCAGCGAGGTGCGGTTCATCGCCGCCAGCACGTATAGCGCCAGCGATTGCAGCTCCAGCCCCATGTATAGCGAGATCAGCCCCCCGGCCGAGATCATCACCATCATGCCGAGGGTGGCCAGCAATATGAGAACGGGATACTCGAAGCGCTCCATCCCCTCCCATTTCATGAAATGCACCGACATGATGATGGCCAGCGCCGAGGCGAACAGCACCAGCGCCTTGAATATGCGCCCCAGCCCGTCGGCCACGAAGGCCCCGTCGAAGGCCTCCACCCGCCCGCTGCCGGTATTGAAAATCACCACCAGCCCTGTCGCCGCCAGCACCAGTATGCTCAGCGAGTTTATCAGGTCAGCCCCCGCCTCGCGATTGCGGAACACGCCGATCATCAGCAGCGCCATGCTCATCAGCGCCAGCAGTATCTCCGGCCGCGCGGCGAAAAACATCTCCTGCATGGTTCCTATCCCTCGCCCTTATTTAAGCGCCGCCTGCTGCGCCGTGGTGGCCAGCTCTATCCCGGCCTGCACCTGGGTCAGCAACGCGTTGACGGAAGCATTGAACAGTTCGGTGACATGGCCCGGCTGCACGCCGAACCACACGGTCAGCACCGCCAGCGGTAGCAGCACCGAGGCCTCGCGCCACGTCATGTCGGTTATCGCCTTCAGGCTCTCCTTCTCCAGCGGCCCGAAGATCACCCGCCGATACAGCCACAGCGCATAGGCCGCCGACAGGATGATGCCGCTGGTGGCGAACAGCGCCACCCACGAATTGGCCAGGAAGGCCCCGGTCAGCGACAGGAACTCGCCGATGAACCCGGAGGTGCCGGGCAGCCCCACGTTGGCCATGGTGAACAGCATGAACAGGAAGGCATACATGGGCATGCGATGCACCAGCCCGCCGTAGGCGGCTATCTCGCGCGTGTGCATGCGGTCATAGACCACCCCCACCAGCAGGAACAGCGCCCCCGACACCAGCCCGTGTGAGATCATCTGGAACATCGCCCCGTCTATGCCCTGCTTGTTCAGCGCGAATATGCCCATGGTGACGAACCCCATGTGGGCCACCGACGAATAGGCGATCAGCTTCTTTATGTCCTCCTGCACCAGCGCCACCAGCGAGGTATAGACGACGGCCACCACCGACAGCACGAAGACGAAGGGAGCGAAATACTCACTGGCCAGCGGGAACATGGGCAGCGAAAAGCGCAGGAACCCGTAACCGCCCATCTTCAGCAATATCGCCGCCAGCACCACCGAGCCGGCGGTCGGCGCTTCCACGTGCGCGTCCGGCAGCCATGTATGCACCGGCCACATCGGCATCTTGACCGCGAACGAGGCGAAAAACGCCAGCCACAGCCACGTCTGCAGGCCCTCCGGGATGGACGAAGGCCTGGCCAGCAGTTGCGCTATGTCGGTGGTCCCCGTCTGCCAGTAGATGGCGATGATGGCCACCAGCATCAGCACCGAGCCGAGCAGCGTGTAGAGGAAGAACTTGAAGCTGGCGTATATGCGCCGCGGCCCGCCCCACACGCCGATTATCAGGAACATGGGGATCAGCCCGCCCTCGAAGAACAGGTAGAACAGCACCAGGTCGAGCGACACGAAGACGCCGATCATCAGCGTCTCCAGGACGAGGAAGGCGATCATGTATTCCTTCACCCGCTTGTCCACGTTCCACGAGGCGACGATGACCCCCGGCATCAGGAATGTGGTCAGCAGCACGAAGGGCAGCCCCAGCCCGTCCACCCCCAGGTGGTAGCTCATCAGCCCGAACCAGGTGTAGCGCTCCTCGAACTGGAAGCCCGTGGCCGCCGGGTCGAAGCTGTTCCACAGGATCAGCGACAGGATGAAGGTGAACGCGGTGGTGAACAGCGCCGTCCAGCGCATGTTGCGCAGCGCAATGGCGTCCTCGCCGCGAATGACCAGGATGAACAGCGCCCCGATCAGCGGCAGCAGGGTGATGGCGGAAAGAATGGGCCAGTCGGACATCTGCTCAGCTCCCCATCATCAGGTAGGTAACCAGCGCCGCCACCCCCAGCAGCATGGCGAAGGCGTAATGGTGGACGAAACCGCTCTGCA
>CAZXTT010000323.1:0-6172 GCA_964643775.1 uncultured Rhizobiaceae bacterium
ATGCAGGGTATTTGACGCCCGAAGGGGTGCCGGGGAGAAAATCGGCATGAGCCGCATGACTTTCATTTTCCGTCTCTTTTCCATCCATGCCGATTTTCTCTCCGGCAACTGGCGCCATGCATTTATTGAGACCAGACCCTAATGGACCGGGACACCCCGGATCAGGCCCTCATGCCCGCGGCGGGGCGGACTCGCCCCAGCCGGGGCGGCGCATCTCCTCCATGCGCGAGGCGGCGCGGGCGAACATGTTTTTCATCGGCCCGGAGGGATAAAGCTCTCCCGGCGCTCCGGCGGCGGAGACTATCAGGCGCACCTTGTTCTCGTAGAGAGCATCGACAAGGGTCACCAGCCTGATCACCTCGTTGCGCCGCTGGGGGGCGAGAAGGGGAATGTTGTCGATGAACAGGGTGTGAAAGCGCTGGGCCACCCTGAGATAATCCCCTGCCCCCAGCGGCTGTTCGCACAGGTCGGAGAAGGAGAAGCGGGCCACGCCGCCATGGGCGCGCGGCACCATGAGCAGGCGTCCGCCCAGCCCCAGCGGCAGCGGCGAGGGGTTGGGCTGGCCGGTGATGGAAAGCCACAGCCGGTCCATGGCGGCGTCGGCGCGCGGGCCGAGAGGGGTGATCCAGACCTCCTCGCGGACGATGCCGGAGAGGCGGTAGTCGCTTTCGCCGTCGAGGGCGATGATCTCGTTGTGGGCCGTCAGGTCGGCTATGAATGGCTCGAACAGGCCGCGGTTGAGGCCGTCCTTGTATAGCTCCGGCGGGGCGCTGTTGGAGGTGGCGACCATGACCACGCCGAGATCGAACAGGTGGCGGAAGAGGCGCGAGAGGATCATGGCGTCGGTTATGTCGGTTACCTGGAACTCGTCGAAGCACAGCAGCCAGGCGTCGTGGAAGATGATTTTCGCCACCTCGGCCAGCGGGTCGGCGTCTTCCCAGACGATGCCGGCGGCCTGCTTGGCGCGGATGTCGTTTATGCGCTTGTGGACGTCCTGCATGAAGCTGTGGAAATGCACCCGGCGGCGGCGCTTTTCAGGCACCGGGGCGGTGGCGAAGAACATGTCCATGAGGGTGGTCTTGCCGCTGCCGGCGCGTCCCCACAGGTATATGCCGCGCGGCGGGGCGGAAGTCTTGCCGCGGCCGCCGAAGAGGCGCGTCAGCAGGCCGCCGTCACTGGCCGGGCGGTAATGGGCGAGGCTGGCCGAGAGCCTGTCCAGGCGCTCCGCGGCGCGCCGCTGGGCCTCGTCGGCGGTAAGCCTGCCGCCTGCTATGGCGGCCTCGAGGGCGGAGCTGACGGGGCCGTTGCCGAGTGAAGCTGCCATGGTTGGTAAGCCTTGAAAGCGCCGTCGGGGCCGTTGGTGGTTGCCATGCCTTCTGGCATGGCGCGAAATGTCCGGCAAGGCAATATGGACGATGGCCATGCCCGCAAAAAATCCCTATCATCGGAGCATGTTTCCGCTTTCGACAACCGTCGCGGTGCGTTTTCCGCCGCTCGTCACGTGGGGGCTGATCGCCCTCAACGTGCTGGCCTACATGCTGGAGAGCAGCTTCATGGCCAGCGGCGGCGAGGCCGCGTTGCGCGCCTTTCTCAACGAGTGGGGGCTCGTCCCGGCGCGCTATTTCGTCCCCGGCTGGGGAGAGGCGCACGGGCTGAGCAACGGCGGCTGGCTGCCCTTCATCACCAACACCTTCCTGCATGGCGGCTTCCTGCACCTGGCGTTCAACATGTGGACGCTCTACATCTTCGGCCCGGCGGTGGAAGACCGCCTCGGGCACGTGGGCTACCTGGTCTTCTACCTCGCCTGCGGGGCGGGAGCATCGCTGGCCCATGCGTGGATGAACCCGCTTTCCACCATTCCGGCCATAGGGGCGTCGGGGGCCATCGCCGGGGTGACCGGGGCATACATGCGGCTGTTTCCGCATTCGCGGGTGGTGGTGCTGGTGCCGGTGTTGTTCTACCCGCTGTTCTTCGAGGTCTATGCCTTCCTGTTCGCCGGCCTGTGGTTCATCGGCCAGATCGTCAATGCCATGGCCTCGCTGGGCGCGGGGCAGGCGGCGGGCGGCGTGGCCTGGTGGGCGCATGTCGGCGGGTTCGTCATCGGCTGGCTGGCGGCCGGCGCATGGGGCGGCGAGGGGCGGCGCTACAGGCCGCCGGAACGGGACGAGGGGAAATACGGCTGCTGCCCGGATGGCAGGCGAGACAACCAGTTGCGGCCGTGGTAGGGTGTTTTGCACGATGATCGTGCGTGCCTGATCGAGGAGGCTTTGAACCATGAACGCTATGGATCTCCTGTGGCTGTTCTTCATACTCTCGGCCCTGCAACCGGTGTTGCAGAAGAAGCTCCTGGAGGCCATGCGCCAGCGCAAGATCGCCGAGATAGAAAAGTCGCGCGGCTCGCGGGTCATACTGCTGGTGCATCGGCAGGAGACGATGAGCTTCCTGGGCTTTCCGCTGGTGCGCTTCATCAACATCGAGGATTCGGAACAGGTCATCCGGGCCATCCAGCTCACCGATGACAACGTGCCGCTGGACATAATCCTGCACACGCCGGGCGGGCTGGTGCTGGCGGCCACCCAGATCGCGCGCGCCTTGAAGAGCCATCCGGGCAAGACCAGCGTCTTCGTGCCCCATTACGCGATGAGCGGCGGCACGCTGATCGCCATGGCTGCGGACGAGATAATCATGAGCCCGCACGCGGTGCTCGGCCCCATAGACCCGCAACTGGGGCAGAAACCGGCGGCCTCGGTGCTCAAGGTGCTGGAGATGAAGGAGGCCAAGGACATAGACGACGAGACGCTCATTCTCGCCGACATATCGAAAAAGGCGGTGGCCCAGCTCCAGCGCACCGCCGAGACGCTGCTCGAGGGGCAGATGGGCAAGCAGGAAGCGAAGAAGCTGGCCAAGGTGATGTCGGAGGGGCGCTGGACGCACGATTACCCGATCCTGCCAGACGAGGCCAGGGAGCTGGGGCTCAATGTCACCACCGACATGCCGCAGGCCGTATACGAGCTCATGAACCTCTATCCGCAGCCGACGCGGGCCATGGGGTCGGTGGAATACCTGCCGGAGAAACGCTCGCCGAGGCCGCCGGCGGCGCCGCGCGGCGGAGACCAGCCGTGAGAAGGGGGCTTGCGGCCATCCTGATGCTGGCCGTGGCGGCGCTCGACGCGGCGGCCGGCAATGAGCGGCGCGCGCCCGCCGCGACGGAGGGCCATGGGCCGGATGCCCATCACGGCATGACGGCTGATGGCATGGCGGCGAAGGGCATGTCGCGCGGGCAATTGCTGGACGGGCTGCTGGCGCGCCTTCACATGGCCGGGGACGACCGCGAGGCCATGGTCGTGGCCAAGAGCATCCGCGGCCTGTGGGCGCGCCCCGGTTCGCCGTCCGCCGCCTTGCTGATGCAACAGGCGTCAAAGGCGCTGAAGGGAGGCGACGCGCTAACCGCCCTGCGCATTCTCGACCGGGCGGCGCGGCGCTGGCCAAAGGTGGCGGAAATCCACAACCGCCGCGCCATCGTCCATTACATGGCCGGCGACCTGAATGACGCGCTGAAGGCCCTCGACGAGGCACTGGCGCTGGAACCGCGCCACTTCGAGGCCCTGGCCCTCAAGGGGGCAATATTGCAGGAAATGAAGCGCTACCGCGAGGCCATGGAGGCCTACGAACAGGCCCTGCTGATCTACCCCCGCCTGCCCCCGGCAAAACAGGCCCTGCGCGAACTGCACCTGAAGATGGACCAGGATATTTGAGGACAGACCGGCGGTTTGTGGCCCATGCTGATCGCGGCGTGGTGAATGAGTGGGCATCAACGGAATCCTCCGCCTGTCTGGGCTCCCGATTCAAAACATTCGCGCATCTTTCAAAACAAGCATGAGCAATGAGAGGATTAGAACCTCTACGCGCCGGTGGCCCCCCGTCGGCAACCAGAAAAGCGCAAAACTCCCCCGCTCAATAGTCATTTCCGGGCCCGGCCGCACCGGTGTCCAAGAAAATCTTGGCTAGGGCCATCTCCTCTTTCGTCATTCCCGCGAAAGCGCAGTGGTGTCCAAGAAAATTCCGGCTGTGGGTCCCCCCCTCTTTCGTCATTCCCGCGAAAGCGCACTGGTGTCCAAGAAAAATTCTGACCAAGGCCATTCCCTTCTTCGTCATTCCCGCGAAAGCGCAGTGGTGTCCAAGAAAATTCTGGCCGGAGGCCATCCCCTCTTTCGTCATTCCCGCGAAAGCGCACTGGTGTCCAAGAACCGTTCTCATCTGGGTAAATCATGCCGCATTCTCCCAAAATGAGGGTTGGCGGGGGTGGGTTCTGGAGGTGGGTGGGGGATGTTGGGGGCGGGGGTGGAAGAGGTTGGCGGCCAGCAGGGTCATGAAGTCGATCAGGCGGCTTTTGTTCCTTGCCGCGACCAGTTCATGATAAAGCCGCACCAGCACATAGGCGATGATGGCGACAAATATCTGGATCATGACGGCGTTGCGTCCCTCGCCCATGAAGCGCCTGATTTTCAGGTTCTGCTTCAGCCATTTGAACACAAGCTCGATGCTCCAGCGGCGGCGATAGCCCTCGGCTATCTGGTGCGCCGGGACATCCAGCAGGCTGGAAACGATGAGGAATGGCTGCCTCTTGCCAGCCGGATGAGGAATGCGCACCAGCCGCAGGGTTTGCCCGGCGAGATGATTGATCTTGCCCCCTCTCGGGCTCTTGTTGGTCAGCCTTATCAGCTGGTCTGAAATGATGCCCTCATCATCGCAATTTCTCTCTTCCAGCACCTCGAAAACGGCATTCTTTTTCAGGCGGGTTATGAAATGAGCCCCGGCCTCGATGATGCTGGCCCACCAGTTGTAATCGCAATAACCCTTGTCAAACAGATAGATGCGCCCCTCCTCCAAGGGCATGTCCCGGGCCGCCGTAATGTCGTTGACAGTCATGTCGGTTATCCTGAGCCACTCGACCGCCGCCTTGCTCGCCCCGATGCGAAGGTGCAGCTTCAGGCCCTGATTGGCATTGCGCGAGCGGGTCTTGCGGGCCCAATCGTTGCCGCGTCCGCAAAGGCGGATCGGGGTCGAGTCAAGCGCCGCCATGAGCTCCCGGGCCGAGCGGCCGGAGCGCCCGGCGCGGGCGATCAGGCCAGAGGCAATGGCCGCAAAGACCTCCCAGCCACGGGTCGCGTTGGCATGGGCCAGGGTGGAGCGCCGCACCGGGCCGCAACCCAGGTGGTAGAGCTTCTTCGAATGCGCCGCGAACAGCGTCTGAATGCCCCGCAAGCTGTCAGCGCCACTCAATTGGGCGGCCAGCATGGCGACGAGATGATCACGGGTGAGAAAGCTCTTCCGCCACCTGTCAGCCCCATGCTCCCGCACCGCCGAGGCGACAAGACCGTCAGGAATCAATTTGAGAATTTCCGTCAGCATGGTAGGCTTGAACATCAGGGTTGTCCTCTTGGGGGATTTTAAGTTGTTTCAAACTCATTTTACCCCAAATCACGGACAACCCTGAGCTTTTTCCCCACCAGCCAGAATTTTCCACACTACACGACTCTCCCCAATTCTAGCGGGATTTTTCGCTTTGGCCATAGTTTGCGCCATATGGTTGCCGCCTTGTCTGGGTGGTGCAGGATACAGTTTCTCAGCAGGTCGAATCCTGTTCTGAACCATGACTTGCGCATGTATCCATGCGATGCCTTCCTTATGGAACGCCGCCCCAGTTCCGACCTGGCGCAGGCGTAGGACCAGACCATGGAGAGGGTGATGATGGCGAGCAGTAGTGAGAGCTTTTTCGAGTGCGTCAGGCGCGTGTCCTCCATGTTCAGGCCACGGGTTTTGCTGTCGCCAAACAGGCATTCGATCAGCCAACGCTTTTTGTAGACCCGCAGCGCCTCAAGAGGGTTTTGCGAGTTGGTGACTATGACCATGATCTCGCCGTCCCTGAGCCTCTTGCAGGCGAAGCGAAGCGGCGTGCCGGTGCTCTCCGGCATGCCTGCGAAACGCCCCCGGCGCTTTCTCAGCCAAGTTCGCATGCCGCGGCTGCGCAACAACAGCCTGAGCCGGTATGTGCGTCCGTCATCAAGCGTGACATGCATGTTGTCCTTGATGCGGATGGAGAACAACACATTGTTATCCAACAGGAAATCAAGCCACTCCAAGCCAACGAACTCGCGGTCGGCAAGGAAAT
>CAZXTT010000324.1:0-2974 GCA_964643775.1 uncultured Rhizobiaceae bacterium
ACCCGCGAGGTGGCCTCGCTGGGCACGTGCACCTCGACCATGACGATGGGCTCCAGCAGCACCGGCGAGGCTTCCTTCATGCATTCGATCATGGCCAGCCGCCCGGCCATCTTGAAGGCCATCTCGGAGGAATCGACGCTGTGGTAGCTGCCGTCCTCGAGGTTGGCGGCGAAATCGACGACGGGGAAGCCGAGGGGGCCGCTTTCGGCATATTCGCGGATGCCGGCCTCGACGGCGGGGATATACTGTTTGGGCACTACGCCGCCGTGGATGGTCTCGGTGAACTCGAAGCCCGCTCCGCGCGGCAGCGGGCGGATCTCCACCACCACGTCGCCGAACTGGCCGTGGCCGCCGGTCTGTTTCTTGTGGCGGCCGCGCGCCTTGGCCTTCTTGCGGATGGTTTCCTTGTAGGCGATGGAGCGCGGGCGGGCGTCCGCGGCGACGCCGAACTTGTTCTTCAGCTTCTCCAGCGCCACCCGCAAGTGCATCTCGCCAGCGCCCCACAGCACCATCTCGTGGGTGTCCTGGTTGTGCTCCAGCTTCAGCGAGCGGTCTTCCTCCAGCAGCTTGGCGATGGCGGTGGAGAGCTTGACCTCGTCCTTCTTGTTGGAGACGCTCAGCGCCATGCCATATACCGGCGGGGCCGGTTCCGGGGTGAGGATCTCCGGCACCTTGTCCTTGTCCACCGACACGGCCTGGCCGCTTTCGATGCCTTCCAGCCTTCCCAGGGCCACCGTGTCGCCGGCGGCGGCCTTGCTCACCTTCCTTGCCTCCTGGCCGAACATGGTGAACATGCCGCCGATGCGCGCCGATGCGCCCTCGCCGTTGTAGAGGGTGTCGCCGTCGGCTATCCGGCCGGCCAGCACGCGGGTCAGCGACAGCTTGCCCTGCTGGGTGTGGAATGTCTTCATCACGTAGCCCGCGCCGGGGTTGGCGGCATCGACGCCCAGCCGCTCGCGGGTGCGCTCAATGCCATCGACGTCGTGGCGCAGGGTCTTGAGCAGGCGCAATATGCCGTTTTCGTTCTCCGCCGCGCCGAGCAGCACCGGGGTGATGAGCCCCTCGGCCAACTCGTTGTGGAGGTCGGCGAAGACCTTGTCGCGCGGCGGTTCCATGTCCGACAGCAGCGCCTCGAGCAGATCGTCGTCGTAATCGGCCAGCTTTTCCATCATCTCGAAACGCGCTTCCTCCTCGCGCTCCTTCACGTCGCCGGGGATGTCCACCACTTCCGACTCGGCATGTTCGCGGTAGATGTAGGCGCGCTCGAGGGCCAGGTCGACGGAGCCTATGGCTATGCCGTCCTTCCAGATGGGTATCTGGCGCAGCACCAGCGGCTGGCTGGAGGCCGGCTGGAGGTATTCCAGCATGTCGCGCACGTGGCCCTCGGCCTTGTCTATCTTGTTGATGAAGAGAATGCGCGGCAGGCCGATGTCGTCCAGTTGCTTGAGGATGACCTGCAGGGCGGGGGCCTTCTTCTCGTCCGGCTCCATGACCACCACGGCGGCGTCACAGCCGGTGAGAACGCTCAGGCAGTCGCCGGAAAACTCCACCGAGCCGGGACAATCGACAAAGGTATATGTATCGCCGAGAAATTCGGTGGAGGCGACGTTCGGCTCCACCGTCATGTTATGCGCCCGCGCTGCTTCGCTGGCGTCGCCCACGCTGTTGCCGGCGCTCACCGAGCCCATGCGGGAGATGGCCCCGGTGCGGTGGAGGATGGCTTCCAGCAGCGTGGTCTTGCCGCTCTGGTATGGGCCCACCAGCGCGATGCAGCGCGGGCCCGCTGGTCTGCCGCCGTTGTTATTGGTCATGGCCTGTCCTCCTCTCTGTTGGCGATTATTTCAAATGGGGGGAGTTTCCTGCCTGTGATGTCCTCCTCACAGTAAAAACGGTTTCCCGGCGGGCCGGTTTCTGGTGTCAGTCCACCACGTATTGAGCCACAATACAAGACGGCCCGCCGTGACCAAGGTCAAACGGCGGGCCGTCATGATTGTCGCAGGTTGCCGTCTTGCGGCTGCCGCAAGAGTTATTGCAAGGCGGCGCAGAAGCGCTGGATGCGCTTGCAGGCTTCCTCCAGGGCCTCCGTCGAGGTGGCGTAGGAGACGCGGAAGTTCGGCGAGGTTCCGAAAGCCGCGCCGTGGACGGCGGCCACGCCCTCGTCCTCGAGCAGGGCGGTGACGAAATCCTCATCGGTTTCGATCACCTTGCCGCCGGGCGTCTTCTTGCCGATGCATCCGGCGATGGAGGGATATACGTAGAAGGCCCCTTCCGGCACCGGGCAGGTTATGCCCTCGGCCTCGTTGAGCATGGCCGCAACCATGTCGCGGCGGGCCTTGTAGACCTCGTTATTGGCGGCGATGAAGTCCTGCGGGCCGTTGAGCGCCTCGACGGCCGCCCATTGGGCGATGGAGCAGGGGTTGGAGGTGCTTTGCGATTGCAGCTTGCCCATGGCCTTTATCAGCTCCCGCGGGCCACCGGCATAGCCGATGCGCCAGCCGGTCATGGCGTAGGCCTTGGAGACGCCGTTGATGGTCAGGGTGCGCTCATGAAGGCCGGGCTCCACCTGGGCCGGGGTGACGAACTGGAAATCGTCGTAGACGAGATGCTCGTACATGTCGTCGGTCATCACCCACACGTGGGGGTGCTTCATCAGCACGTCGGTTAGCGCCTTCAGCTCGTCGTGGCTGTAGGCCGCTCCGGTGGGGTTGGAGGGCGAGTTGAAGAGGAACCACTTGGTCCTGTCGGTGATCGCCGCCTCCAGCGCCTGGGGGGTGAGCTTGAAGTCGTCCTCCAGCTTCGTCTCGACGATGACCGGCTGGCCGCCGGCGAGCATCACCATGTCGGGATAGCTGACCCAGTAGGGGGCGGGGATTATCACCTCGTCGCCGGGATTGAGGGTGGCCATGAAGGCATTGTAGAGCACCTGCTTGCCGCCGGTGGCCACGGTTACCTGGTCGCGCTCGTATGAGAGGCC
>CAZXTT010000325.1:0-5421 GCA_964643775.1 uncultured Rhizobiaceae bacterium
CCCGGCGCCTTCCAGCGCCCTGGCTATGGCCGCCATGTGCTTGCTCGATTTCGGATCGACGCGCCACTTCATGGCGAAGTCGTGTTCGGGGTCGACGGAGCCGTCCCTGGCCGGCAGGTCGCGCACGTGGCCATAGGAGGCAAGCACCTTGTAGCCCTTGCCCAGATACTTGTTGATGGTCTTCGCCTTGGCGGGCGATTCGACTACTACCAGTGCGTTCATGAATGTCTCTTTCTCCTGCGCCGATCAGCGCCATGACATATAGGGCAAAGAGGAGATAGGCAAGCCCGGCCAATGGGGCAGGGCGGGGGCAAGCGCCCCGGCCGCGCTTTTCGCGGCCCCTGTTTCATGCCTTTGCGTCGCGCCCGATCAGCGGCTATTTAAGGGGGCAGACTGCGATTCCTTCAAACACCGGAGAGACAAATGAAAGATCCCCTCGAGACGGCCGCCAGCCTGGTGCCCATGGTGGTGGAGCAGACCGGCCGCGGCGAGCGCGCCTATGACATCTTCTCGCGCCTGCTGAAAGAGCGCATCATCTTCATCACCGGGCCCATCGAGGATCACATGGCCACCCTGATCGTCGCCCAGCTGCTGTTCCTCGAGGCCGACAACCCGAAGAAGGAAATCGCCATGTATATCAACTCCCCCGGTGGCGTCGTCACCTCGGGGCTGGCGATATACGACACCATGCAGTTCATCAAGCCCGCCGTCTCCACCACGGTGATAGGCCAGGCCGCGTCGATGGGCTCGCTGCTGTTGGCCGCCGGCGAGCCGGGAATGCGCTTCGCGCTGCCCCATTCGCGGGTCATGGTGCATCAGCCCTCCGGCGGCTTCCAGGGGCAGGCCTCCGACATCGAGCGCCACGCCAAGGAGATTCTCGATCTGAGACACCGGCTCAACGAGATCTATGTCCACCATACCGGCCAGCCGCTGGAGAAGATCGAGGAGGCGCTGGAGCGCGACACCTTCCTCACCGCCGAGGGGGCAAGGGAATTCGGCCTCGTGGACAAGGTGATAGAAAAGCGCGTCATGGGTGGCGAATAAGCGCGCCGCGCGGCTGCCAGCAGGCGGAAAGCGCCCTTGCCGGGGCTTTCGCCGCGGCGCTAAGGTTTGCTTAACTTCGCCGCGCCATGCTGGTCATTGGCGCGGTTCAGGCAAGGCGGCTTGATTCCGCCACATTCCGCCCCCCATGAATGCTTGCATGGGCTGCCCACTGTGGAATACCTTTTGCATGCGGCAAGGCCACACCCATAACGCGGCGCTTCCGCCGCCAGGCTTTTTCGAGGAGCTTTCATGAGCAAGGACAAGGACAGCACCGACAGCAAGAACACCCTCTATTGCTCGTTCTGCGGCAAGAGCCAGCACGAGGTGCGCAAGCTCATCGCCGGGCCGACGGTGTTCATCTGCGACGAATGCGTCGAGCTGTGCATGGACATCATCAAGGAGGAGAACAAGACCAACCTTGTGAAGTCCGCCGACGGCGTGCCCACGCCGCAGGAGATCTTCGACGTCCTCAACGATTACGTGATCGGCCAGGAGCGCGCCAAGCGCATCCTGTCGGTGGCCGTGCACAATCACTACAAGCGCCTCAAGCACGCCTCGAAGACCGATGACGTGGAGCTGGCCAAGTCCAACATCCTGCTGGTCGGCCCCACCGGCTGCGGCAAGACGCTGCTCGCCCAGACGCTGGCGCGCATCCTCGACGTGCCCTTCACCATGGCCGACGCCACGACGCTCACCGAGGCCGGCTACGTCGGCGAGGACGTGGAGAACATCATCCTCAAGCTCCTCCAGGCCGCCGACTACAACGTCGAGAAGGCCCAGCGCGGCATTGTCTACATCGACGAGATAGACAAGATCTCGCGCAAGTCGGACAATCCCTCCATCACCCGCGACGTGTCGGGCGAGGGCGTGCAGCAGGCGCTGCTCAAGCTCATGGAGGGCACGGTGGCCTCGGTTCCGCCGCAGGGCGGGCGCAAGCATCCGCAGCAGGAGTTCCTGCAGGTGGACACCACCAACATCCTCTTCGTCTGCGGCGGCGCCTTCGCCGGGCTGGACAAGATAATCGCCCGCCGCGGCGACAAGTCGGGCATCGGTTTCGCCGCCGAGGTCAAGGAAGAGGACGAGCGCAAGACCGGCGAGCTGCTCAAGGAGCTGGAGCCGGAGGACCTGCTCAACTTCGGCCTCATCCCGGAATTCGTCGGCCGCCTGCCGGTCATCGCCACGCTGGAGGATCTCGACGAGGACGCGCTGGTGAAGATCCTCACCACGCCGAAGAACGCCCTGGTCAAGCAGTATCAGCGCCTGTTCGAGATGGAAAACGTCGAGCTGTCGTTCACCGATGACGCGCTCAAGGCCATCGCCCGCAAGGCCATCGCCCGCAAGACCGGCGCGCGCGGCCTGCGCTCGATACTGGAGGGCATCCTGCTCGATACCATGTTCGACCTGCCGTCCATGAAGGGCGTGCGCGAGGTGGTCATCACCGGCGAGGTGGTCGAAGGCGAGGCCAAGCCGCTGCTCATCTACGCCGACAAGGACGAGGACGAAGGCGAGGCCAAGGACAGCGCTTCCGCCTGATGGCTGTCGCCCGCGTGCCCTTTCGCTTGCCCTTTCACCCGCCGCCCGCCCGTCCGCGGGGCGTATGACGATTTCAAGACCGGGAGCATCGCGCCTCCCGGTTTTTCTTATTCCCTTAGTTCTCCTGGGATGGGCACTTTTTCCTTGCCCGCGCCGGGGCTTTGGCATATACACCCGCCTGTCCGTTGTCCCGGTTGGGGGCTGAACGGAGGGTTTGCCGCGCGCTCGCGCCGGCAGGCAGGGTGAGCGTCCGGGGCCATTGTCCCGCGGCGGTCTGCCCGTCCTCCCGTGTCTCCGCTCGTTTGACGGATCCTTTTTATGGCCTTTCGGGCCGTGAAGGGAGGCTTCGCGCCGGGAAATGGACGAGAGAAAGCAACCCTGCCGGACATCCGGCAAGAGATCCGAGGAAAAGGCCATATGCCATTTTATGAACACGTCTTCCTGATGCGCCAGGATCTCGCCCCGGCGCAGATCGAGGCCATCATCGACACCAACAAGAAGATCATCGAGGACGCCGGCGGCAAGATCGGCAAGGTCGAGAACTGGGGCCTGCGCACGCTCGCCTACCGCATCCGCAAGAACCGCAAGGCCCATTACGTGCTGATGAACCTCGATTGCCCGTCGGAGGCCGTCAACGAGCTGGAGCGCATCGAGCGCCTCTCCGATGACGTGATCCGCTTCATGACGGTGCGCGTCGACGAGCTGGAGGAAGGCCCCTCCGCCATGATGCGCGCCCGCGAGGAACGTGGACGTGGCCGCCGCCCGGGCGGCCGTGACAGGTAAGAAGGAGGCTTGAATACCATGAACGCACCCGTCCGCAGGCCCTTCTTCCGCCGCCGCAAGACATGTCCGTTCTCTTCCGACAATTCGCCGAAGATCGACTACAAGGACGTGCGCCTGCTGCAGCGCTACATCTCCGAGCGCGGCAAGATCGTGCCCTCGCGCATCACCGCCGTCTCGGCCAAGAAGCAGCGCGAACTGGCGCGCGCCATCAAGCGGGCCCGCATCCTCGGCCTGCTGCCCTTCGTCATCAAGTAACCCTGCATGCCCTGAGCCCCGCGTGACGACCCGCGGGGCGAAGGTTGGAAGCGGGCGCCGTTCCGCCTCCTAACCCGTCAACCGGGGACAGCCGATGGAAAACACACGCCGCGATACGAATTCAGCCCTCCCGCGCCATGCTCACGCGCGGGAGGGCTTTCGCGCGCCTTGCGCGATTGGCGGCGGGGCGGGGGAGGCGCGCCCATGAAGAACAATTCGTGGATGCTGATCGCCATGGCCGCCGGGGCGCTCTCGGCCATCGCCTTCCTTGGCATAATAGCTCCGTCCGTCGTCTCCATCGTCATGTTCTACCTGGCCGCCGCGCCGCTGTTCATGGCCGGGCTGGCCTTTGGCGCGCCGGCGGCCCTGCTCGGCGTCGTCAGCGGCTTCGCGCTGATCGCCCTGGTGCTCAACCTCAAGGCCGCCGCCTTCTTCGCCGTGGCGGTGGGCATAGCGCCGGTGATACTGGTGCATCTGGCAAGCCAGTGGCGGCAGGCCTCCGGTGGCCCGGAAGGCGAGGCCACCGGCGAGGATGGCCGCGAATGGTATCCGGAAGGCCGCCTGCTGCTGTGGACGGCCTTCATGGGCGGAACGCTGATGAGCATAACGCTGCTCATGACCGGCCCCGGCATCGGGGCCATAGAGGCCAACATGGGGCGCATGGCCACTCAGATGCTGGCCCTCTCCGGGGCCGCCGGTGAGCTGAAGCCGGAGCAACTGGCCGAGCTGAAGACCTTCATGGTGCGCGCCACGCCGCTGGTGTCCACTGCCTTCTGGATGCTGGCCATGCTCGGCAATTTCTGGCTGGCGGCGGTGGTGGTGAAGGCCTTCGGCTACGAGATGCGCCCCTGGGCCCCATTCTGGCGGCTGACATTTCACCCGCGCGCCATGATAGCCCTGGCGATAGCTTCCTTCGCCTCTTTCCTGCCGGGCGTTTTCGGCCTCATCGGCTCGGTTTTCGCGGTTGCCCTGATGAGCGCCTTCGCCATCCTGGGGCTGGCCGTCATGCACGCCCTGACGCTCGGCAACCCGTGGCGCAACGCCCTGCTGGGGATGCTCTACGCGGCGCTGCTCTTCCTCAACTGGCTGCTGGCGCTGCCGCTCATCGTGCTGGCGCTGGCCGACCTCAGCTTCGGCCTGCGCCAAAGGTATTTCGCCAGGAATCCGCAAGTGAAACCCTGAACCATCGAACCTGACATCAACCCAAGGAGAAAAACCAATGCAGATAATCCTTCTGGAACGCGTCGAGAAGCTCGGCGGCATCGGCGACGTGGTCACCGTCAAGGACGGCTACGCCCGCAACTACCTGCTGCCGCAGGGCAAGGCGCTGCGCGCCACCAAGGCCAACCTCGAGTATTTCGAGAAACAGCGCGAGGAGCTGGAGAAGAAGAACGCCGAGGCGCGCGCCGCCGCCGAGAAGAGCGCCGAAAAGATCGAGGGCGCCAAGCTGGTGCTCATCCGCGCCGCCGGCGAGGCCGGCCAGCTCTATGGCTCGGTGGCCCCGCGCGACATAGCCGCCGCCATCGGCGAGGAATTCGGCGTCGAGGTGAACCGCAACCAGGTGGCGCTGCTCAAGCCCATCAAGATGATCGGCCTGCATGACGTCACCGTGCGCCTGCACCCGGAGGTGTCGATCACCGTCATCGCCAACGTGGCGCGCACCGAAGAGGAAGCCGAGCTGCAGGCCAAGGGCGAGATCCTCACCGGCAACGCCGCCGAGCGCGAGGAAGCCCGCGAGGCCGCCGAGGCCATGCTGGCCGAGATAGAAGCCGCCCAGGCCGAGGAGGAAGAAGGCGCGGAAGAAGC
>CAZXTT010000326.1:0-6302 GCA_964643775.1 uncultured Rhizobiaceae bacterium
ACTTGAGCTGCGCGTGCGCCTCCTGCGCCCCCATGCCATGCAGGTCCAGCCGCGCCTCTATGTTGACGTTGCCGCGCGCCATGCGCTGGCGGCTGCGCCTGTCCAGCGATCCGGCGCTTGGCGGATGCGGCTGGGCGGCGGTGCCGGCCCGTGGCGGCGGCGGCGCGGCGGGGCCCTTGAGCTTCTGCCTGCCCGGGGCCGCCGCCCTTGCCTTGCCACCGGAGGCTGACTTGTCCAGCGCCTCGTCCACCATGCGGCGCAATTCCTCCGGGGAGGGCTTGCCCGGCATGCGCTCGACGCTTTGCGCCACCCTGGCCCACAAGGCGGCGTCCTCTGGCCGCAGCTTCCTTCCGCCCCTTCCGCTCATCCTCTCACAACCCCTTCAGGAAGGCATTGCCGCGCCGCTCCTCGCCCACCGTGGACATCGGCCCGTGGCCGGGCACGAAGGCGAAATCATCCGGCAGCGGCAATATCTTCTCCTTGATGCACCCGAGCAGGGCCGCGTGATCGGAGCGCGGAAAGTCGGTGCGCCCGATGGAGCTCTTGAACAGCACGTCGCCGAACAGCCCCAGCCGCGCCTGCTCGTTGATGAACAACACGTGTCCCGGCGTGTGCCCCGGACAATGGCGCACGGTGAATTCCACCTCGCCGAAGCTCACCACGTCGCCCTCCTCCAGCCACCGGTCGGGCTTCACGTCGCGCCCGCCGGGCACGCCGAACAGCTCGCCCTGGGCCTTCACCTCGTCCAGCAGCCATTGGTCGTCGCGGTGCGGGCCGATGATCGGGATGGAGAGCCTCTCCGCCAGCTCGCTGGCCCCGCCCACGTGATCGAAATGGCCATGGGTCAGCCATATGGCCCTGGCCCGGGCCTTCATTTCGGCCAGCGCCTGCTCGATAATCTCCACGTCGCCGCCCGGATCGACCACCGCCGCCTCGTTGGTGGCCGGGCAAACGAGGATGGAGCAATTCTGCTGCAAGGGCGTGACCGGCACGATGGCCAGCCCGAAGGGTGGGGCAGGGGTGTTCATGGTGGTTCAGCTCCTCCTCAGCGCCTTGCGCAGCATCTCCCGGCTGAAGGTGCCGAGCATGAACGACAGGGCGAAATATACCGCCATGCCGGCCAGGATCATCCCCGCCAGCAGGCCCAGCCGCGTCAGGAACGGAATCTCCGGCATGAAGAAACCGCCCAGGTAATGAGCGAGCGCCAGCAACACGCCCCCCATGACCAGCGAGGCCACGAGGATGCGCGGCAGGTTGCGCGCCGCCCGTTCGTCCACCACCCATGCCCCGCGCGCCGTCAGCGACCAGCCGAGCATCCAGGCGTTTATCCACGAGGCGGCGGTGGTGGCCAGCGCTATGCCCACGTGGCCGTAGAAGGGAAACAGCGCCAGCGCCCCGGCGATGTTAACCGCCACCGATATGGCGGCATAGGTCATCGGCGTCCTGGTGTCCTCGCGGGCGAAGAAGCCGGGCGAGAATATCTTTATCAGCACGAAGGCCGGCAGCCCGGCGGCGAAGGCCATCAGCGCGTTGGCCGTGGCCGCTGTGTCGGCGGGCATGAACTTGCCACGCTCGAACATCACCTCGACCACCGGGTAGGGCATGGCCATCAGCGCCACCGCCGCCGGCACCGTCAGGAACATGGCGAACTCCAGCGCCCGGTTCTGGGATTCATGCACCCCCGCGTCGTCATTGGCGCGCAGCCGCCGCGATATATCCGGCAGCAGCACGACGCCGATGGCCACCCCCACCATGCCGAGCGGAAACTGGTAGACGCGGTCGGCGTAATAGAGCCAGGCGGGGGCCGATGCCTGCATGGAGGCGATGATGGTAGAGATGACCAGGTTGAGCTGGGTTATGCCCCCCGCGATCACCCCCGGCACCCCGAGCCGCACCAGCCGCCGCACCCCCTCGCTCAGGCGCGGGCGGCGGACGCGCAGCATGAACCCGGCCCGCGCCGCCGCCACCCACAGCATGGCAAGCTGCGCGAAGCCCGCCACCGCCACCCCGGAGGCCAGCGCGATGCCCGTTTGCGGCTTGCCGCTCCAGCCCATGAACTGCGCCAGCAGCAACACCGCGATCAGCACCACGTTGAGCAGCACCGGGGCCGCCGCGGCGGCGGCGAAGCGGTGCAGCGAGTTGAGCACCCCCGCCAGCAGCGCCACCAGCGACATGCACAGCAGGTAGGGAAAGGCCAGCCGCGTCAGCAGCACGGTAAGCTCGAACTTCTCCGCGTCGGCGGCGAACCCCGGCGCGATCATCCACACGAACAGCGGCATGGCCATTTCGGCCAGCGCCGTGAATGCCAGCAGCACGAACAGCAGCCCGGCCAGCGCCTCCTCGGCGAAGTTGCGCGCGCTCGCCTCTCCCTCGCCCTCCAGCCGCTTGGCGAACAGCGGCACGAAGGCGGCGTTGAAGGCCCCCTCGCCGAAAAAGCGCCTGAACAGGTTGGGAAAGCGAAAAGCCACCACGAAGGCCTCGGCCACCGGCCCCGCCCCCAGCGCCGCGGCCATGAGAATGTCGCGCACGAAACCGAGGATGCGCGACATCAGGGTGAACGAGCTGACGGTGGCGGCGGACTTCAGCAGGGACACGGCAACCCCCCGCTAGTCATTGCGTCAAGGCCCCTCATGCCGCCTGCTCCCCCTTTTGCCCGGCCCCCTCCAGCACTCCCAGCAGCCGCTGGCGGATGTTGTTCTGGCGCTCCTGCGAGGTGATCTTGTCCCCCGTCAGGTCGGTGACGTAGAAAACGTCCACCGCCCGCTCGCCATAGGTGGAGATATGGGCCGAGACTATGTTCAGGCTGAGGTCGAACAGCGCCGTCGTCAGCTCGTATAGCAGGCCGATGCGGTCGCGCCCTTCCACCTCGATGACGGTGAAGCGGTTGGACAACTGGTTGTTGATGACCGCCCGCGGGGTGACGGTAAAGGCCATCAGCCGCTCCGACGGCTTGCCGGCCCTTGCCATCAGCTTCTCCGGGTATGACCGGCCGGTCAGGGTCTCGCGGATGGTGTCGGCGATGCGCCGGGCGCGGCGCATTTCGTCCTCGTCCGTCTCGAAGCGCCGCTGAACGATGATGGTGTCGAGCGCCATGCCCTCGGCGGTGGTGAATATCTTGGCCCCGGCGATATTGGCCTGGGCCGCCGCGCAGGCCCCGGCCAGCATGGCCAGCAGCCGCGGGTGATCGGGCGCGTGGATGGTCAGCTCGGTTATCGCGGTGAAGGCGTCGGTGCGCATGTCGATGGCGATTTTCTCGCCCTTTTCCTCCGCCTCCTCGATCATCCGCGCGTTGCGCAATTGCTGCTCGAGGCTGGTGGTCAGCCAGTATGGATCGTAATGGCGGTTCAGGTGGCGCTCCAGCCGCTCGCCGCTCATGCCGCTGGCCTTGGCGAAGGCTTCCTTCGCCGCCTCCACCCGCTGGCGCGCCGGGCGGCTGGCGTGGCCGCCGGAAACCAGTGGTTCGGCCTCGTAATAGAGGGTGCGCAGGAGCTGCCCCTTCCAGCCGTTCCACACCCCCGGCCCGACGGCGCGTATGTCGACCACCGTGAGGATGAGCAGCAGCATCAGCCGCTCCGGCGAGCGCACCACCTCGGCGAAATCCATTATCGCCTTGAAGTCGCTCAAGTCGCGCATCTGCGATGTTTCGCTCATCAGCAGGTGATGGCGCACCAGCCAGGCGACATCCTCCGTCTCCTCCGCCGTCAGGCCGAGCCGCGGGCACAGCTTCCGCGCTATCCTCTCGCCGCCGACGGAGTGGCTCTCCGGGCGGCCCTTGGCTATGTCGTGCAGCAGCGCCGCCACGTAGAGGGCGCGGCGGCTCTTCAGCTTGTGTATTATCTCCCACGACAGCGGGTGCTCGTCCTTCAGCTCGCCGCGCTCTATGCGCGCCAGCCAGCCGACGGTGCGGATCAGGTGCTCGTCCACCGTGAAGTGGTGATACATGTTGAACTGCATGAGCGCCACGATGCGCCCGAATTCCGGTATGAAGCGCCCCAGCACGTCGGCCTCGTTGAGCTTGCGCAGCGCCGCCTCCGGGTCGGGGGAATCGCACAGCAGCTCGAGGAACAGCGCGTTGGCCTCGCTGTCGTTGCGCAGCTCGTCGTCTATCAGCTCCAGCGAGCGGCGCACCAGCGTCAGGGCGTCGGGATGTATGCCGACGTTCTTCTGGCTGGCCACCACGAACAGCCGCAACAGGTTCACCGGGCGCTTCCTGAACACCTCCGGGGAGGTCACGCCGAGGCGTCCGTTCTCGATGATGAAATCATCGTCCACCCGCACCCTCCGCGCCCCCTTGCCGAAGCGCATGAAGCGCGACAGGCGCGGCGCCGGCTTCATCTGGCGCGCCTCCAGCGCGGCGCAGAATATGCCCGTCAGGTCGCCCACCTCCTTGGCGTGCAGGAAATACTGGCGCATGAAGCGCTCCACGTGCTTCAGCCCCTCGCCGGAGGAATATCCCATGCGCTTGGCCACCCGCGGCTGCATGTCGAACGACAGGGTGTCGTCGCCGCGCCCGGCGAGGAAATGCAGGTGGCAGCGCACCGCCCAGAAGAAATCCTCCGCCTTGCGGAAGCGCCGCAGCTCCGACTTGTCGAACAGCCCGTGCGCCACCAGCCCGGACACGTCCTGCACCCCGTGAACGTATTTGCCTATCCAGAACAGGGTGTGCAGGTCGCGCAGGCCCCCCTTGCCCTCCTTGACGTCGGGCTCCACCAGGTAGCGGCTCTCGCCGTGGCGCTTGTGGCGCTCGTCGCGCTCGCCCAGCTTGCCGGCGATGAAGTCCGCCGGGTTGGATGACACCACCTCGTCGCGGAAGCGCCTGACCAGCTCGGCATAGAGGCCCTCGTCGCCGCATATGTAGCGCGCCTCGAGGATGGAGGTCAGTATGGTGTCGTCCTCGCGCGCCAGGCGCAGGCATTCGTCCACCGAGCGCGACGAGTAGCCCACCTTGAAGCCCAGGTCCCACAGCATGTAGAGCAGGTATTCGGCCATCTGCTCGCCCCAGGCCGTCTGCTTGTATGGCAGCACGAACAGCAGGTCTATGTCCGATCCGGGGGCCAGCGTGCCGCGCCCGTAGCCGCCCACCGCCACCACCGACACGCGCTCGCCGGAGGTCGGGTTGATGGCCGGATAGAGGCGCGTCGAGGCCAGGTGATATAGCGACGAGATTAGCTCGTCCTGCACCTGCGACAGGTATTCGGCGCACTCGAAGCCGCGCCGCGTCTCGATGAGGCGCTGTTCGGCATGCTGGCGGCTCATGCGCACCACCTCCTTGCAGCCGGCCAGCATTTCCTTGCGAAAGGCGGCGGAGTTGTAGCCATGCTCATCGCCCAGCCGCGCCAGCATGGCGTCCACCGCGTGACCGATGGCCACCGGGGAATCCCAGTCGATGGATGAAGGGTCGATTATCCCGCTTTCCGCCATGCGCCGTTGACCTTGCCGCCGTTCGAAAGGATGTCAGGCCCGGGCCGATGAAAATCCGGCGTGGATTTTCACGAGTCCCGGTCCTCTTCACTAGCAATTTTCTCTTTCAGCGCATAGAGCGCTTCCAGCGCGGCGCGCGGGGTCATTTCGTCGGGGTTGAGGGCGCGCAGCGCCTCTTCCAGCTCGCTTGCCCGCCCGCCGGCCCGTTCCTCGCGCCCCCCGTGCCGCGGCGCGGCGGCGGAAAACAGCGGCAGGTCGTCTATCATCTGACCGCCGCGCTCTTGCCGCTTGCTCTCCTCCAGCATCTCCAGCACCTCCCCGGCGCGCCGCAC
Organism: uncultured Rhizobiaceae bacterium; assembly: GCA_964643775.1. Lineage (GTDB taxonomy): Bacteria > Pseudomonadota > Alphaproteobacteria > Rhizobiales > Aestuariivirgaceae > Thermopetrobacter. The sequence continues at coordinate 5,754 of CAZXTT010000326.1, forward strand.
CGCCGCCTCCGGCAGCCCGGCCAGGCGCGCCACCTGTATGCCGTAGGAGCGGTCGGCGGCCCCGGCCCTCACCTCGTGCAGGAACACTATGCCGCCCTTCCATTCGCGCACCTTGACGGTGACGCAGGCCATGCCGCCGAGCCGCCCGGCCAGCGCCGTCAGCTCGTGGTAGTGGGTGGCGAACAGGGTGCGGCAACGGTTCACCTCGTGCAGGTGCTCCACCGCCGCCCATGCTATCGCCAGCCCGTCATAGGTGGCGGTGCCGCGCCCGATCTCGTCCAGTATGACCAGCGAGCGTGGCGTCGCCCGGTTGAGTATGGCCGCCGTCTCCACCATCTCCACCATGAAGGTGGAGCGCCCGCGCGCCAGGTCGTCGGAGGCCCCGACGCGCGAGAACAGGCGGTCCACCATGCCGATGCGCGCCTCCTCGGCGGGCACGAAGCAACCGGCCTGCGCGAGAATGGCGATCAGCGCGTTCTGGCGCAGGTAGGTGGACTTGCCGGCCATGTTGGGGCCGGTGACCAGCCATATGGATTTCGGCTCCATGCC
>CAZXTT010000327.1:0-2129 GCA_964643775.1 uncultured Rhizobiaceae bacterium
CGCGGCGGGGGCGCTTGCGCTGTTCGACGGGGCGGACATGCGGGTGGCCTGTCACGCCGGGGGCGAAGTGGAGGAAATGGCCGATGCGCGCATCAGGCACGGCGACCTGACGGCGCTCCTCTACCTGCAGGGATACCGCAAGGACGAGTTCGTCTAGGGTCTGGACTCAATAAATGCATGGCGCCAGTTGCCGGAGAGAAAATCGGCATGGATGGAAAAGAGATGGGAAATAAAGCTTATACGGCTCATGCCGATTTTCTCCCCGGCAACCCTTCGGGCGTCAAATAGCCTGCATCTCAAGGGCTTTTTGTCCACCGGCATAGGGCCACTATTACCGGCGGACAAAAAGCCCTTGATATTTTGGCTATTTGACGCTGGCATCCATGCATTTATTGAGACCAGACCCTAATTCCCCGGCGCGGCGCAGCAGGGCCTGCACGCCGGTGACGGTTTCGGCCCGCGGTCTTGGCGGGCGCTCTATCATCAGCACCGGCAGGCGGCGCAGGCGGGCGGCGGTTATCTTGGCGCGGGCCGCCTCGCCGCCGGAATTGCGGCAGACGAGCAATTCACTGCCCAGGGCGGCGAGCAGGGCCGCCTCGCGGGCCGCCGACGGCGAGGGGCCGCCGCGCAATATGCGCCAGCGGGGCGGCGGGCGGAAGGCGGGTGGCTCCAGCATGCGGGCGCTCAGCCACAGGTCGCCGCGGTGGCGCAAGCGCCATAGGCCGCGGCTGCCGAGGGCGGCGAACACCCGCGCCGCGGCGGGGATCATGGCGGCGGCGGCATCCAGCGAGGGGGCGGTTATCCACCTGTCGGCGGGCGAGGGCCGCCACGGCGGGCGCTCCAGCCTGATGAGCGGCACCTTGGCGAGGTTGGCCGCGGCATGGGCGTTGTGGCCCATGCGGGCGGCGAAGGGGTGGCTGGCGTCGATGAGCAGGCGCACGCCGTTCTCCTCGATCCAGCGGGCCAGCCCATGAGCGCCGCCGAAGCCGCCGCGGCGCACCTCCACGCCCCGCGGCAGGCGCGGGGCGGCGGTCAGCCCGGCCAGCGACATGGTTACGCGCCAGCCCTGCCCGGCCAGCGCGGCGGCGGCGCGGCGGGCGTCCACGGTGCCGCCGATTATCAGCAGGCGAGGAGGGCGCGCCGTCATGAGGGCCTGCTCCGCGCCATGAGCCGCCCGTCGCGCCCGACGACCATGACGTCCACGGACACCGGCGCGCCACGCAGGACGGCCAGGGCCTCGTCGCGCGCCGCATCGGCGATGAGCGCCGCCAGGTCGATCCCGGCGCGGGCGGCCGTTTCGACGGCCCGGGCGGCGCTGGCGGCGCCGGCCAGCTCTTCCATCCCGGCGAGTCCGGCCAGCCATTTCATGTCGAGGCGGGCGCGGGCGGAATGGAGGTCGAGCCGGCCCGATCCCAGCTTGGCCATCTTGGCGGGGCCGCCGGCGATGGTCAGCCTCCTTACCGGGTGGGCGCGCAGGTATTTCAGCAGGCCGCCCGCGAAGTTGCCCATGTCGATGAGGGCCTGTTCGGGCAGGCCAAGGTGGGCGCGGGCGGCCCTTTCCGACATGCGCCCGGCGCAGGCGGCTATATGCTCCAGCCCCATGGCGCGGGCCACGTCCACCCCCTCGCGGATGGCGGCTATCCAGGCGGCGCAGGAATAGGGGCGCACTATGCCGGTGGTGCCGAGAACCGACAGCCCGCCCCTGATGCCCAGCCGCCCGTTCAGGGTGCGCCGGGCCAGCTTCTCGCCGCCGGGGATGGATATTTCCACCTCCAGGTCGGGCTCTTCCCTCATGCCAGCACCTGCGGCCACGGCTTTCAGGCCGGCGGCGATCATCATGCGCGGGCCGGGGTTTATGGCCGGCTCGCCCACCGCCAGCGGCAGGCCCGGCAGGGTGACTACCCCCACCCCTTCCCCGGCGCTGAAGACTATCCCCCGCCCCGCCGGAGCGCGCCGCACGGTGGCCACCACCAGCGCCCCGTGGGTGACGTCGGGGTCGTCGCCGGCGTCCTTGCGCACCGCGGCGCGGGCGAAATCCGCCCCCCGCTCGCGCAGCTCCAGCGCGAAACGCGGGCGCTCGCCGCCGGGCAGTTCCACCTCCACCGGATCGGGGAAACGGCCCGTCAGCA